>DPKX01000014.1 GCA_003542295.1 Candidatus Atribacter hydrocarboniphilus | reverse complement strand
ATTATACCCGGGACAAGGAACTTTGTTTACCAAGTACCATCGAGCTAAGGTATCTAAAGCATGATGCTCAGGGGTATATTCGATATCAGGGAAGATATAACGTCTCATCCCCGTGGCCGATCCATCATAAACTCGAAATTCCTTTTCTTCTAATAGTTGGATAATATTTTTAACAAAAAGATGAGAGTCAAGAAGAAGAATCGAAATTTTTGAAGAACTTGTAGAATCCAAGTTACTTTGGAGTTGGATTTTATCCCAAAGCAAAGAATCACCAGGAAGTTCTCCAGCCAAGAAAGCTTGGCTTCGGGTTTGTTTTTCTGTGAAAGAGTGGTCAAGGATAGTTCGAAGATTTTCGATAAAATTATATTGATATGTTTCTTGGAAGGAAAGAAGTTTATTGACTAAATCATTGAGAGAGTGACAGTAAAATTTTAATGATTCTTGATTACTAACCAGTGGGATATGAAGATAATGACAGGGGGTTTTTGGTTGAAGAGCAATAAAAATATCATAAAGTTTTCTTCCGGCATCACAACCTCCCCCAAAAATAACAAAATCCAAATCCAGGTTTTTCTCAATGAGGAGAGAATTGAGAAGAATTTTGGAAAATGGACAAAAAGGAGTGGGAAGGTAAGGTATGGCTTGGGTTGTAGAAAGTGAATCGGACGATAGAAATACCGGTGTTGCGTTACAGGATTGAATTATTTCTTCAGGTATATAGCTACAAAAATATCCTACGTTCATCGCTTCTCCACCTGAAATGATATAAAAAAGGGAGGGTTTGATGGATAAATCAAGCCCTAAGGATACTTTTTAAAAAATCAATCGAAGAACCCAGACCACAACCCCAATTAGAAGCAACAAGATAAGTATGGGGGCAGCAATAATAGCAACACCGGTTAAAAGGAGAACAAGTAGTATAGCACCAATTACCACCAAAACACCAGCAGTAATAACCGGTAAAAAGCGAAAAGCTAAAATAACGAGAAAAATTACTCCAAGAATAGATAGAATCGTTCTCATTGTTTTACCCTCCTTTAATAACCATTATTCGGTCGAATTTTTTCTAATTAAATCTTTTATCATTTGTATAAGGCGCAAAGACGTGGGGTTTGATGAAATCTTTGACATAAGAATTTCCTCTGGATCGATGCTTTCTTTATAAAGTTGGCGATTGGCTTGATGATTTTGCTTGATTTGTGCCCCTTGGACCGATAGGCCGATATATAAACCTCGAGATTGTGAATAGGAATAAATTGAAGAATCTAAGTTCAAATCGACTTCGGCAGAGAAACTTCTTCCGATTGGCCCCGCTGCAATACTTGCGTTTCCTCCCAAAGTTAAACCATCATTATAAAAAATTTCCATCCCTTCCTGGTTCATAATTAAAAGAATTAAGCTGGTAGATTGAATTCCGGCTTGAGGTCCAAAGCTTACACCATATATTTTATAAAAAGCTGGACCATACCAATTATTTTTGTTAAATTCTTTTCGATATACTAAACCATCACCATATTGAGTACCTAATCCGAGTCCTAATCGGACTACCTTGGGAAAAATAGCAATAGCTTCGGCTTTTTCCAAAAGGTAGAAGAATACATCTCGCTCAGGTATTTTCGAAAGGTCGTAAAGAGCTTTGATGGATTGCTCGATTATTTCATCGTTTGCATTGGCGATAGGATTTAATGAGAACGAAACGGTTAGGATTAAACTTAGCAAGAGAAACCTTTTGGTTTTATTCATTGCTTTACCACCTTTTTCCATCTTAATGGAAATTTATAACTCTATTATATTCTAATTTATTGAACTATAGATTTTTATTCACGAAACGATGAGGAAAAATCTTTTACAAGTTCAAGAATCAACCTCACTTCCGCCAAGGGGAGGTGGTAAACCAGGATTAAGTCCAAGAGGTTACCACATCACTGAATTCATTACAGTGATGTTTTAAATCCCTTCTCCCGTTAAAGAGAAGGGAAAGATAAAAGCGAAATTTTTAATCGTTCACTTCAATTTCATTGTTAGAAGAGGAAATCATAAATTTCATAACTTTTCCTGTAACTGTTTGAGGAAGCTCGGCAACGATTTCCACAATACGAGGAACCTTGTGAGATGCTAATTCTTTTCGGCAAAACCTAACTATTTCGGTTGGATCGAGGGTTGTGTTTTCATTGGGCACGACATAGGCTTTAATCATTTCACCACGAGAAGCTCTTTGAACTCCTACTACTGCGGTACGGGCGACTCCTGGGAATGACGTGATTATTTCTTCAATTTCTCGAGGAAAAACGTTAAAACCAGAAACGATAATCAATTCTTTTTTTCTGCCTTCGATATAAAGAAGACCGTTTTCATCTATTTTTCCCAAATCTCCAGTGTAAAACCACTGATTACGGAATGAGATTTGGTTTTCTTCAGGATTATTATAATAACCAGGTGAAATGGGATCTCCAGAAAGAATAATTTCTCCAATTTCACCAGTTGGCAGTTCATTGTCATTGTCATCAACAATTCGAAGATTGATGGCTTCGATTAGCGGACCTGCTGATCCTGGTACTCGGGTAAGAGGAGAGGGATTGATGGAAACCACCGGGGATGCTTCAGTTATCCCGTATCCTTCCATGATGTTTAATCCGAAACCTTTTTCGAAAGCCTCTCGAACTCTTTGAGGAAGAGCATCTCCACCACAAATAGGGAGACGGAGAGGACTTAAGTCAAAGGGGACTTTAGCACGGGCACCAGCTAATATTGAAAAGACAGCTGGAACACCTAAAAAAACTGTAGATTGATATTTTTTGAGTGATTCAATCAGGTTGTTTGCAGGATAAAGTGAAGGGACAATAGTTAGGGTCATCCCTTTGGCTAAAGGGAGAATGTAGGCGATTGAAAAACCAAAAACATGAAACATGGGAAGAACACCCAGCATGCGATCTTCTGGATAGATATCGACCAAATTAAAACAACTATCGATGTCCGAGAGGAGATTTTTGTGAGTAAGCATAACCAATTTGGGAATTCCAGTTGTCCCTGAAGTAGAAAAGAAAGCGGCAATAGGTGAGTCAAAAGACGGTAAATCGTTAACCGCTGCATTTATTTTATCAGGGAATCCGATTTCTCCATTTTCTCCAATAGCAGCGAAAGGGAGTCGATCGGCAAGCTCTTGATGTGATGATTGGGCAACCAACAAGCTGGCTTTGGCATTTTGAAAAATCTTTTCAACTGATTTTGGAGGGTATTTCGGCGATAGGAGCAGAGGAATTGCTCCAATTTGAAAACAACCGAGGATAAGTCGTAAAGTATGCCAATGATTGGGAAGTACAATGACAACCCGCATTCCTTCTTTAACGCCAGCCTTTTTCAATTTTAAAGCTTCTTTATCAATCTCAGTAACCAGTTCATTATAGTTTATAAACCAGTCTCCCATTGAAACGGCAATTTTTTTCCCATATTCCTGACTCATTTCTCGAATTCTTTCGGTTATAGTTGTTATCATACTTTCCTCCTCAAAGCTTATATAAGTTAACCTTCTAATGTGTAAATATCGTATAAAACAATATTCTTTATGTATTTTATTCTATATTGCTTATTTCTGCCACCATCTGGCTATTCTTTGTTGGTTAAATAAGAAAAAACAGTTAGAAAAAATTAGAAAACCTTAAGGATTAGTAATGAACTTTTGACGAGTAGATAAAAATTATCAAGATGGACACCCATGCCACTTTGTGGTAACCGATGAGGACCGATAAGATCGATTGGGTGAGAGTGATTATTTAAAACTCACCACTCACTTCTTACGTACTTAAAGGATAGACCCTCATGCTGCTTTGCAGCACCAGATGAGGCTAAAAATTCCTATCTTAATCAGTCATTGCGAGGGGTTCAACCGTTCTTTGGTTGGACGACGTGACAATCTCATCTGCCCGCTCCGTCAT
>DPKX01000275.1 GCA_003542295.1 Candidatus Atribacter hydrocarboniphilus | reverse complement strand
TAAAAATAAGAAACGGAAGGTAAATCATGAAAACCGCTGCTCCGCTGAAGGAAAAAAGAAAAAATGATTATCGATTCCCTTTCAATGAGAATCTGATCGGGAATGGTGCGCTAAAAACGGCTATACGGTTATCAGGGAATATACAGACGATGGACTTTTAGGATCCATTGCCAAGAACCGGCCGGGCTTCATGGATATGATCGCTGATATTGAAAACAAAATCATCAAGGTGGATGCAATCATCGTCTGGGCGTACTCTCGATTTTCCCGCAACCGTCGGGATTCGATTGTTTATAAATCCATCCTTGAAATAAACAAGGTTGAGTTCATCTCCATTACTGAACCCATGCCTGATGATGATATATTTTCTGTTCTATTAGAAGCTATCATCGAAGCATTAGACGAGGTCCAGGTGAGGCGCACCAGAAAAGACACTGTAAGGCAAATGAACCAGAATGCGAAAAGAGGTTATTGGAACGGCGGCAATCCTCCTCTCGGGTTCAACCTCACTAAGATAATGGTAAATGGGAAAGAGCGATCCATCCTGGAAATTAACCAGATTGAATCGATCTGGGTCCGGAAAATCTTCACCGATTACGCCAACCGAAAACGATCAGCAGATATTGTGGCCGAGCTCAACCAGATGGGAGCACGGACTAAGGCTGGCAAGGAATTCACTACCACCTCCCTCTACTCTATTTTGATCAATCCTATTTACTGTGGAAAGTTAGTATGGAACAGGTATACCAAATCGGGATCAAAGTTAAAAGAGGAAAGCAAATGGATCTATGCTGACAGGACAATTGAAGCCATTGTTCCAATGGAACTATTTAATACTGTTCAAGCGATTTTGGCTGAGCGAAAGCGAACCAACCAGAGAAATAGGAACAACACATACTGGTTATCTGGATTGATTATCTGTGAACATTGCGGAAAACCGCTGGCCGGACACTCAATAAAGAGGAAACAGTTAAAGACAGGATACTACAATTGCGAAACCTGTAAATATTATCTCCGCCAGGATAAGGTCGAAGAAATTGTCATGGAATCGGTGAAAACCACCCTCTTGAGCAAAGCATATATCAAATCTCTGCAAAATTTTCTTCAATCCTTTACTGAAAATCATACTGTATCGATCAAGCAATACGACAAGGAACTCCTCCAGGTTGAGAAAAAAATCGGGAATATCCGGATAGCCATCGAGGATGGCATGTATTCAAGAGAGCTCAAAGATCGGATGGAAGAATTGGAACTACAGAAGCAAACTATTATTGAAGAGATAGAAAGCATTCAGCAGACCAAGGAAAAACTTGCGTACGGTGAAGACGAGATACGAGAACAATTGGCTTCATTGAGAGAAGATTTGGATGATGAAGACTTAGCGGTTAGGAAAAACACAGCGAAAATTATCATCAGTAGGATTGAAGCGAACCGTGAAAAAAGAGCTTAAAGTCTACATAAATACACTTCAGGCGTACGGTTTAGGTGGTGCCGGGAGTCCGCAGGATTCAAAACCGTACGTTTTGATGATAAAAGCCCATGCTGCTTGAACAATTTGGACTAATTTATAAAGTGATTGTGATTTCACCAGAGTATGCGGTTTAAAAATAGGCATTCTCAATTGTTTTAATTTATTCCCCATTATCCCATCATACAGGCAAAAAATGTCCATTCATGAGATCCTATTCAAATCCTTCTCAAATTGATAAAAGGTAATAATCTTTCCATATTTTGAATTATTTCTTTTATACACCGTTTTATAATGCATTATTATTAGCTCTTTAAAGGGAATTTTTTGATTTTATCTATTTTTCCCTTTTTCATTCATCAATTTCCGAGGTATACAGTTTGTCTCATCTTAAGCTAAATGATCATTCATTCTCAAGTTTATCAATAAAATTATTAAATTATTATTTTTTATATAGGGTATTTTTCAGAAAAAAACCATTTATTAAAAGGTGAAAAATTTTTTATCTTTTAAAAAGAAGAAATTAGGTTACTAAAAAAATAGAAATATATCTTAAATTCCTGAACAAAATTTTGTATTTTAAAGTGAGTGGTATATTGAGTTTTCTATAACGAAAAGCCTTCAAATACTCTTTTTGCGATCCTAAAAAAAATGAAGAAAGCAATTCTGATATAATTTATTTTAGACTGAAATAAACGAAAAAGGATGTTATTAGATCCTTGTGTTATAGATAAATTTCTTTTCCACTCAATATTTATACGATCAATAGGTGATAATTTTTAAATCGGGGGAATAGGAAATGAGATGCTGCGAAGATTGCTTTGTTAATGAGACACTCCGTAAATACATCCACAATAATGGAAATGGAATAATAGGCGACTGTGACTTTTGTGGTTCGATTGGAGTATTTACAATTAAAGCTAATGATCTTCATATTATTTTCGCTAATCTTTTAGAATTGTTTGAACCTGTAGAATATGCTGAACATTACTCTCCAGGACTAGATATGAATGCTGATGATGTAGGAGAAAATCTAGCCCAAGCAATCCAAGATGATTGGGGCGATATATTTAATTTTGACAAGTTAGATATTTACAAACAATGCGAACTTCTTGACGAGATCCGTGAGGGTTCAGATTTCTTTGACTACAAAGATATAATGGTACCAAGTAATGATCTTTGGATATCAACGGACAAAAGGCTCTATCATGTATCGCAGGAAGAAATTTGGGAAGACTTTTGCCAGTTTATAAAGCACAAACGTCGTTTCATATTGGAGAACAAAAACTATTTAGACAATAATCCCGACCCGAGAGGTTGGTTGTCGGCACATATTCCTAAATTAGAGAATGTTTTCTTAACAAATACACCCTTTTTCCGTGCCCGTATCAATCCAAGAGACAGCCGAAACAAACCATTAAACAAGAAGAACATGGGTGCCCCACCGCATGAGGTAGCAATCAGCGGTCGTGTTAATCCTATTGGAATCCCAGTTCTGTATGGAGCCTTGGAAAAAAAACCTG
>DPKX01000192.1 GCA_003542295.1 Candidatus Atribacter hydrocarboniphilus | reverse complement strand
TAAAAATTTCAAGGATTGATAAATAAAATTGAGAAAATTTTAAAAAAATGAATCCTCAAACCCTGGTTTTTATAAATGTGAGGATGAGGATTCATTTTTTCGTTATCGATTTTTTTAAATACTACTTTTATACAATCAACCGGTTTCCATTGGTGTGATGAGTAACAATATGATGAAAATAAGCTTCGGTAATATAGTGCTCCATCATACGATGAGTATTAAAATAGGAAGCAATCTTACCAATTGAATTTTTCATCATTTTTATCCACCAGTCAATTCGTTGGTAATAGGTTGGGAGTATCAAATATTCGAGTTTATTGTATAAATCGTCAATTTCTTCCCGGCTTTGCTCGGCCGGATCGCTTTTTTCGTTTGGTGCCGGTCCAATCGCCCATCCAGTGATTCCTTCCAGGCAACCTTCCACCCACCAACCATCTAAAACGCTGAAGTTGAGGGCACCATTATGAGCTGCTTTCATTCCACTGGTTCCCGATGCTTCCATTGGTCTTTGGGGAGTATTGAGCCAGACGTCAACCCCACAAACCAATTTTTTGGCTATCTCAATGTTGTAATCTTCAAGAAAAATAATTTTGATCTCATTTTGAAGAGTTTTTGCCATTTGAATGATTGATTGTATCAATCTTTTCCCCTCTTCATCATGGGGATGGGCTTTTCCGGCAAAAATAATCTGGAAGTCACCTTTTCTTTTCACTCTTTTGAGTCTTTCTATATCAGTAAAGATAAAATGCGGCCTTTTATAAGCAGTCATTCGGCGAGCAAATCCTATGGTTAATACATTTTCATTCAAAGCAATACCAGTTTTTTCTTGAACAAAGTCTAAGAGAATCCGCTTTTCAGTTTGACCAGCTTCCCAGATTTCTTCATCAGGAATGATATCAACCCGAGTGAGGAGTTCGGTTTCTCGAGCCCAACCGGGAATATATCGGTCAAAAAGTTCACGAAAGGAATTTGAAGTCCAGGTAAAGCTGTGAACACCGTTGGTTATATCGTGAATGATATATCCGGGAAACATATTCCGGGAAACTTCAGAATGACGTTTGGCAACTCCATTGACATAGCCGCTTAAATTTAGAGCCAGAAGTGTCATATTTAAGACATCGTTTCCAGCCAATTTTTTTAAAATTGATAAGGGAATATATTCACCAAATACTTTATTCACCAAATCATAAGAAAATTTATCATGACCGGCTTCAACTGGGGTGTGAGTGGTAAAGACGCAGAGGTTTTTTACCTGGTCGATGTCCCAAATTTTATCCTCTTCCCAAACTTCTTCGAGACTTCTCTTGTTCTTGTTAAGAAGCTCTAAAGTCAGAAAGGCGGCATGGCCTTCATTAATATGGTATTTTCTTACATTTAAACCTAGGGCGTCCAGCATTCTGGTCCCGCCGATGCCCAAAACAATTTCTTGTTTTAAACGATATTCCCGGTCTCCACCATATAAGAAATCGGTTATATTGCGGTCTTCTTCAGCATTTTTATCTACATTGGTATCGAGAAAAATCACTGGTACGATCCCGCCCGATACGCTTTTCCAATTGTAAAGCCATGCTCCGATATGAACTGTTCGTCCTGAAATGGTTACTTGGACTTGGTGCTCAAGCGGTTCAAGGTATTTCTCAACATCCCAAATTATCGGAAATTCTTTTTGCCACCCATCAGGAGCTATTTCCTGGCGGAAATATCCCTTTCGACTGAGTAAGGTGACGGCAACAAAAGGTATAGAAAAATCTGCAACCGCTCGAACGGTATCGCCAGCCAAAACGCCAAGTCCTCCACTATAAGTAGGAATTTCATGAGTTAAAGCAATTTCCATTGAAAAATATGCAATGGTTTCTTCTTTTTGTAAATTTTTAATGCTATCCATTTTATGCACTCCCAATTCAAATATTCGATTTTATCTCCCGGTTGACCCCAAACCATTGGTTCCACGAATAGACGAAGATATTTCCTCGCTTTCAATAATTTCAACTTGAGGTATTTCCCGAAGTGCTCCTTGAGCAATTCGATCCCCAACATGAATGGGGTAGGGGTGATCACCGAAATTAAATAATCTAACCATCCAATTCCCTCGATAACCTGAGTCAATCGTTCCAATATGGATCATTATCCCTTTTTTGATTCCCAAGCCACTACGCGGTCTTAATACAACTTCAAAACCAGAGGGGAATTCCGAAGCAATTTCGAGGTCAATAATTACGCTTTTTTGAGGATAAATTACGGTTTCAATCGGACTAAAAAGATCGAAACAGGCATCATCTGGATAGGCAAACCGCGGGATATAAGCGCGGTCGGTTAACTTCTTAAATTGAATAACGACTTTTTTCTTCATATTTTCCTCCAATGAAGAGTATACGGAATCAACTAGATGATGGCAACAAAAAAAGATGAAACTCATTGTTCCGATATAGTTATACAGTGTTTTTTATTGTTAGGAAAGTGTTAAAATATTTATTTGAAAATGTGATGAAAAGAGCAGGTTAGATGAGAGAGAACTTTGTCCCGAATCAAAAATCATCAGAGCGATTTGGAAATCTTTATTTTCATAATTATACTCAAGGTCGCATGTCCTTTGACGAAGTGGTTGTTGCCTTATTTGATTTTAT
>DPKX01000242.1:2907-5882 GCA_003542295.1 Candidatus Atribacter hydrocarboniphilus | reverse complement strand
CTGTATATCGATCATCTTCGCCATACTGTAGGGGCAGTTCAAGTGGTTCCTACTGGGAGGAATGAGTCATATCTCCAAGCCAAAACTTGGATGAATGATATATTTAACTCACTGGAGGAAAAGCGAGACAATGTAAACACCTCTTTTCAACTCAAAGGAGAAATCCAATCGAATTTTTCTCAGAAAGATTTTCTTGGAGCCGTTGAACAGGTCAAAAAATTGATCGAAGAAGGGCATGTTTCACAAACAGTAATTTCCCAGAAATTCTCTGCTCCTTTTCAAGGTGACCCTTTTTTGGCTTATCGTTGTCTTCGATCATTAAATCCTTCACCTTATATGTTCTATCTCGACGCTGGAGATTTTCAAATCGCTGGATCATCTCCAGAGATGCTGGTCAAGCTTGATAAGGGGAAGTTAACCACTAAACCGATTGCCGGAACCAGAAAACGTTCGCAGCTGCGACCCGAAGCAGAAATTGTTCAAGAACTTCTCAACGATGAAAAAGAAAACGCTGAACATATCATGCTGCTTGATCTTGGTCGGAATGATATTGGGAAAATCTGCCTTCCCGGAACTGTACAGGTTGAAGAATTCATGAACGTGGAAAGGTATTCCCATGTCTATCACATCGTTTCTCAGGTTTCTGGTCGAATGAAAGATAACTGTTCGCCTTGGAAGGCTCTGCAAGCATGTTTTCCGGCTGGAACGGTGAGTGGTGCACCTAAGGTTAGAGCGATGCAAATCATTGAATCTTTAGAACCTTGCGCACGTGGTCCTTATGCCGGTGCTTTAGGATATGTAGGAGATAATGGAAATATGGATACTTGCATTGTAATTCGAAGTCTCTTTTTTAAAGATGGCGTAGCAAGTGTTCAAGCCGGAGCGGGTATTGTTTATGATTCAGATCCGGTTAATGAATATGAAGAAACTCGGAACAAAGCTGAAGCTTTAATTCGAGCTTTGAAAATGGCTGAAGGGAGGGATTAAAATGATTCTGGTTCTCGATAATTACGATTCGTTTACCTTTAATTTGGTTCAGTATTTAGGAGAAATAACTCAAGATGATTTTATGATTCGTAGAAATGATGAGATAACCTTAGGGGAAATTCAAACTTTAAAACCGAACCGTATTGTGATTTCTCCAGGTCCCAAGGACCCCACTGATGTGGGGATTTGTAATGATGTTATTAGCTGTTTTGCGCCCGAAATTCCTATATTAGGGGTGTGTCTTTGGCCATCAATGTATCGGGTACGTTTTTGGAGCGCGAATAGTTAAAGCGAAGAAACCTTGCCACGGAAAAAAATCTTCGATTCACCTCGCTTCTTCCCGATTGTTTCAAGGCCTTCCCGAAGAAATTGAAGTTGGTCGCTATCATTCTTTAATTGTTCAAACTGAAAGCATTCCTCCTTCATTACGAGTAACCGCCTGGTCGAGCGATCATGAAATCATGGCCTTGGAACATAATATCTTCTTAGTGTTTGGTGTTCAATTTCATCCAGAGTCAATTCTCACTCCATTTGGAAAAATGATTTTAAGTAATTTTTTGGAGATACAATATGCTAAACCCTGAAACTCCAAAAATCCTCAATTATTTAATGGAAAAACAACATTATAATTTTGAAGAGTCCTATCAGTTGATGATGAATTTAATGGAAAATCAATTTTCTGCCTCTCAAATTGGAGCAATTCTATGTGCTTATAGTCAAAAAGGTGAAACACCACAAGAAATTGCTGGATTTGCTTCTGCCATGAGAGCGAAAGCTACTCCGTTTCCGATTGCACAAAAAATAATGGTGATTGACAATTGTGGTACTGGTGGTGATGGGAAAAGAACCTTTAACATATCAACAGCATCAGCGCTTTTAGCCCATGCTATGGGACTAAAAGTCATTAAACATGGCAACCGATCGGTTACCAGCAATTGTGGGAGTGCCGATTTTTTAGAAGCTCTTGGATTTCAAATTAATTTTCCAGCTGAAAAGATGAAAAGATTTTTTGATCAGACCGGTTTTGCTTTTCTCTACGCTCCTCTCTATCATCCGGCTATGAAAGCAGTTCAACAGGTGAGAAAGGAGTTGGGCATTCCAACAATTTTTAATCTCCTAGGACCACTGACCAATCCAGCTCCGATAACCCATAAGGTGATTGGTGTATTCGAGCCGAACCTGGTCGATTTAGTTGCTCAAGCGCTCCTTCATTTAAACATTCAAAAAGGGTTAGTGTTTTGGGGCGAGCCAGGTATTGATGAAGTGAGCATCTGTGGAATTACCAGGATGGCTCTTATTGAGAAGGGAAAAATACAGACTTGGGACTTTTCACCGGAACAGATAGGCCTCAAAGTGAAATCAATAAACGGTCTATTTGGTGGAAATCCAGAAAAAAATGCCTACCTTTTTCATGAGCTTCTTCAAGGGAAAAAAACCAAGGAGACATTGGGAAGAGCTGTTATCTTGAATGCCGCATTTTTGGTTTGGCTATTATATCCTGAAAACAATCTTGTTGAAATATATCAAAGTATAGAAAATCTTATTCGATCCGGAGAAGCTTATAAAAAAATCCAAAATCTCATTGTTTTCAATCAATCTTTCAACGACTAAATAAGGAGAGGGGAAATGAATATATTAGAACAAATTGTATCCGAGAAAAAGCAAAGCTTAAAAAGAGCTCAACCCTATAATTTTAAAGAAATAGAAGCAATTATCGCAACAGTTAGGTGCCGATCAAATCAATGGGTAAACCTTTTAAAGCAAAAAAATGAACCAGTAATTATTGCTGAAATTAAATTAGGATCTCCATCCCGAGGATCGATTATCAGTCCCGAAGCGGTTCCTTATTATTTATCCGAATATCAAAGAGCAGGAGCGTCAGCTGTATCGGTCGTGACCGAAGAAAAATATTTTAAAGGGAGCACCACCTTACTTAAAAAGGTAATTCAGAATACCTATCTTCCAGTTCTTCGTAAAGACTTTATTAT
>DPKX01000242.1:2060-2880 GCA_003542295.1 Candidatus Atribacter hydrocarboniphilus | reverse complement strand
CTTTCTTTATCAAAAATCCGAAAATTTATTCACCTCTGTGAACAGCTCAACATTATTCCTTTGGTTGAAATTCATGATCAGCAGGATCTTGAAAAGGCAATAGAAGCTCGAGCTCAATTTATTGGAATCAACAATCGTAATCTTACTACCTTCGAGGTTTCACTTCATACCACTGAATTTCTTTTAGCTAAGATACCAGATCAAGTTACAGTTGTTTGTGAAAGCGGAATTCGAAGTCGGGAAGATCTTCAACAGTTTATGGATATGGGTATTAACCATTTTTTAATTGGTGAATATTTACTTTTCCATTCTCAACCAGGAGAAGCTCTTCGCGAATTAAAAGGAGTTAAAAAACGTGCTTCAAGTAAAAATATGTGGAATAACCCGTCTTGAGGATATTTTCATTCTTATCAAATATCCGGTTTGGGCTTTGGGATTTATTCAGGTAGAAACCAGCCCACGATATGTAAAGCCGGATTTCGCCAAAAAACTTATTTCTTATCTTCCAAACCGAATCATTCCTGTTGGAGTTTTTCAGGATCATAGTATTCAGACAGTAAAGCAAATAAGGGAATATTGTAGATTTTCAATGGTCCAGCTTCATGGGAATGAAGAGCCTTCTTTTTGCGCTCGATTAGGGAGGGGAGTCATTCGGGCTTTTCGAATTGGTAATAAATTGGATTTCATCCAAATGGAACATTATCAATCAGTATCCGACTATTTTCTTTTTGACACTTTCGTTCCCGGAAAAAATGGTGGAACCGGTCAACCTTTCTCTTGGAAGCTTCTTAAGGGAGTTGAACGGCTCAAGCAACCTTTT
>DPKX01000242.1:1174-1953 GCA_003542295.1 Candidatus Atribacter hydrocarboniphilus | reverse complement strand
TTTTTAAAAAGACAGTTTTTATGGTAATTTTAATACGAATTGGGATCAAAGTACTCCTCTTCCTATTTCATGCAATCCTCTTTTTTGTTATTCTTTTCAATTCATTCCTATCTTAAATCACTATAAAATTTCATTAATAAGTCGATTCAATCGGATTGTTTTCAATATTTCCTTAGTTAAAGCTTTAGCCTCAAGGAAAGACTTTTTAAGAATGCGGTTGTTTTCTTAAAATATTAAAAAACTTTAATATTACTTCAATACTTCTTTAACAATATAAAACTACAATTTTTTCAATATGAATTCACATTTAGGAGGTTATTTAAAATGAAAAAAATGGTTAGGTTTATTTTTATATGTCTGGCGGTTTTTTCTTTTGCTGTTCCTGCTTTTTCAGCTGAAAAGATGAATGTTTCTGGCTCAACCACTGTTCTTCCTATCATGCAGATTATTGCTGAGGAGTTTATGTATCAGAATCCCGAAGTCGATATTACGGTAAGTGGTGGTGGATCTGGAGTAGGTATTGCTGCCCTTATTGACAAAATCGCTGATGTTGCCATGTCATCAAGAAAGATCAAAACCGAAGAATTGGATAAAGCCGTTGCCAAAGGTCTCTCTGTCCAGGAATTTGAAATTGCCAAGGATGCCATCACGATCATTGTGAACCCGGCCAATACCAAAATGAACCAAATCGATAGTCAAACCTTGAAGCAGATCTATACCGGAGCAATCACCAACTGGAAAGACCTCAACGGAGAAGATAAGCCGATCGTGGTTATTTC
>DPKX01000242.1:0-1097 GCA_003542295.1 Candidatus Atribacter hydrocarboniphilus | reverse complement strand
GATGAAGTTGGGAATAATCCCGAAGCTATTGGTTATGTTGGACTGGGATATGTAACTGATCAAGTCAAGGGACTTCTTTTAGACGGAGTTGAACCAACTAAGGAGAACGCCCTTAACGGAAGCTACCCCATTAGTCGTGGGCTTTTTCTGTATACTCCCGATACTCCCCAGGGAGTGACGAAAGCTTTCATTGACTTCTTCCTTAGCGAAGAAGGTCAGGCTATTGTTGAAGAAGAAGGTTTCATCCGTATTAATTAGGAGACGTAACCGGCTGGTTAAGAAGAATCGAAAACATATCTAACCAGCCGGTCATTGCCAATATACCTGGCAACGATACACTTTTTCCTATAATCGACTGGATAGCTAATAAAATTGTGTTTCCGTATGTTTTTTCACCCTCATCTTCTCTCCTCATTTTTTTCATAAAACCCAGTTCCAATATAGACAAATTTATTGTATTATTGTAATATTGTAAAATAATGCAATAAAGAAATAAGCAGGTGATAGGTATGATTGATCAGATATTCAAAGCCCTTTCTTCTCCCTGGCGAATTGAGATTTTAAAGAAGATTGTTAAGGAACCACTTTGTCAGTGTGAGTTTGAAAAAAGCATGCCCATCGACAANNCAAAACCACGATTTCCCGCCATGTCCGGGAGCTGGTTTTAGCTGATCTGGTTGAGGTTGAGCAGAGGGGAGTGATGAAAATTCTCCATATCAAGGATGAACGGATCATGGAAATCATTGAATTGGCTGAAGATATGGTTAAGAATGAAAGAGAGCGGGTCTAAATGTGGGAAACTGCTTTACGGGAAGGACTCAACACCATTTTAACCTATCTCGATCCCTTGCATCTCCTGCTGGGAATCGTGCCGGCATTTCTGATTTCAGGAGCAATTGCAGCCTTACTTGATAAGGAAAGCATTTTGCGGTTTTATGGCCCGGGTGCTAACAAATGGATCGCCATTAGCGTTGCCTCAATTGCCGGTACCATCTTAGCGGTCTGTTCCTGTTCTATCCTCCCGATGTTTACCTCGATGTACAAAATTGGAGCAGGAATCGGTCCAGCCACTAGTTTTCTCTATTCCGGACCAGCCA
>DPKX01000133.1 GCA_003542295.1 Candidatus Atribacter hydrocarboniphilus | reverse complement strand
CCTCCATTGTTTCCTATGCCAATCTCTCCTCGATAGCTGAGAGCAATAGCCCCACAAACAACATTATATTCCTTAGCCAAAACCATTCCCCGGTCAACCGCACTTTGAGCGTCCATTTCTTCCATCCAATCAGCAATTTTCCGGGCCAGACCTAATTTTATAATTCCCTCTCCGGCTCCAGTCATCGATACCGCACCCCATTCCCCAGCAAAATTCCCCAAACCAATTAAAGGAGAATCTCCAACTCGTCCTGGGAGTTGCATTTCAATTCCACCAGTTGAGGTCGCCGCCGCTTTTTGCTTTTTACTATCAATTGCAACCGATCCTACTGTTCCTAATTGGAGTGTCTGGAGACGCAGCCGAGCTCGTTCTAAATAGTGATGATAAATAGAATTTTTTTCTTCCTCAGCAATCTCAATAGCCTTACGCAAAGTGGTAACGGTAAGTTCGGCCATCGGATTATAGGGTTCGAAACCTAACAATTTGGCAAAAAGGTTGGCGCCTTCCCCCACCAGTAAGACATGTTTGGTCTGTTCCATTACCCCCCGGGCAACCGAAATTGGATTTTTAATATTCTTGATTGCCGCTACACCCCCGCACGATAGGTCATCTTTCATAATGCTGGCCGACATTTCAATTTCACCCAATAGATTTGGATACGATCCGGTCCCAGCATCAAGACGAGGATCATCTTCCAACACCTTTACTGCTTCTTCTACTGCATCTACAGCTTCTTTTTGCATTAAAAATTCGTGTCCAACTGAACAGGCCTTTTTTAAAGCATCAGAGATTTCTGGAATTTCTTCAACATAAATTCCACCATGAACCACTATGAGCATTCGGTATCCACCATCCTATTTTTCCCACGGATACAATAAAAGAAGGATATTCAATCGGCTATCATTTTATCATAATGTTCTATAGTTCAATATAGGCTTCCTCCTTTTAAAAGTGACAATAAGCATTAGAAATGCTAAACTTTTTCTCCAGAAATCAATGATGATGCTTGGAATTGGGCAATGTTGCTCAAATACCTGTCGTTTTGTTTTCAAATGAAAGGTGAGATATTTTATGGATTATCATTACGATGTGATTGTCATTGGTGGAGGCCATGCTGGTTCTGAAGCCGCACATATTTCAGCTGTGATGGGATTGAAAACTCTTCTGATCACAAATTCGATTCACCATATAGCTCTTATGCCGTGTAATCCAGCAATTGGTGGACCAGGTAAAGGACATGTAGTCATGGAAATAGATGCTTTGGGAGGTTTAATGGCCAAAGCAACCGACCTATGTACCATCCATATCAAAAAAGTAAACACCGGTAAAGGACCTGCCGTTCAAACTCTCCGCGCCCAAACCCAACGAGATCGATATAGCCTGATCATCCGGGAATATTTAGAAAAAACTCCTTTATTGTCAATTTTTCAGGGAGAAGCATCCGATCTGGTACTCAATTCAAATGGCGGAATATCTGGAGTAAAAACCTTTCAAGGCACTCAATTTCAGTGTCGATCAGTTGTCATAGCAACTGGTACTTTTCTGAATGGAGTAATTAAGATCGGCGAGATTAGTTTCCCAGCCGGTCGTCAGGGTGAGTTCCCAGCCAATCATCTCAGTCAATCACTTCGTCAAAAAGGATTTGAAACTGGTCGCTTGAATACTTGCACCCCGCCCCGGATTGACAAAAGAACCATTGATTTTAAAAAATGTGATGAACAAAAAAGTGATGACCTACCCCTCTGCTTTTCTTGGGAAAGCACTCCTCGAGTTTACGATGGGTCATCAGTTTTCCTTACTCGAACCAACGAAAAAACCTGTGAAATAATTCGTAAAAATTTTGACCGTTCACCTCTTCTTTACCATTTCAGTGATAGTTCCCCGGTTCGGGAGTGTCCTTCTCTGGAAGATAAGGTATATCGATTCCCTGACCGTTTGAGTCACTTGGTTTTTCTTGAACCGGAAGGTGAAAATAGCAATGAAATTTACGTTCAAGGGGTATTCACATCGCTTCCAGAGGAGGTTCAGTGGCAAATCCTTCATTCAATACCCGGATTAGAAAACTGTCATATCATTCGACCTGGATATGGAATTGAATACGATTTTATTCCCCCTACCCAACTTAAACCGTCACTGGAAAGCAAGTTAATTCCTGGTCTCTTTTTTGCTGGACAAATCAATGGGACATCCGGGTACGAAGAAGCTGCCGGTCAGGGTATTTTAGCCGGAATGAATGCTGGACGCTATGCTCATAATAAACCGGCTATAATTTTACAACGTGATGAAAGCTATATAGGAGTTATGGTCGATGACCTGGTCACCAAAGGGATCCAAGAGCCTTATCGTCTCAGAACTGGTAAGGTAGAATATCGACTTCTCATTCGTCATAGTAATGCTGACATTCGATTAATAGAATATGGATACCAAGCTGGAACGATCTCACAGAGTCGATATCAGATGATTCAAAAAAAGAAAAACATCATTACTCAAGAACTAAAACGCCTTGAAAAAACCAGCATTTTCCCAAGAGTTGATTTAAACCGGCTTTTAGAAAAAAAACACACGAGTCCTTTGTCAGAGCCAGCTCGCATAAGTTCCGTCCTCACCAGACCACAAATGAGTTACTATGACCTTTCTCCTTTTGATCCTGATCGACCCTTTCTTTCTCCTGATATAATTGAAGAAGTTGAAATACAAACCAAATACCGCGGGTATATCGAGAGACAGATTAGATCGGTTGAAGAATTCCGCCAAATGGAAAGTCGGCCGATTCCACTCGACTTTCCATTTGATCGGCTTAAAATCCTTTCTCGGGAGGCCCAAGAACAGCTGCAGGCGTTACGTCCAACTACTCTGGGACAAGCTTCGCGAATCAGGGGGGTTACACCTTCTGATCTGGCTGCGTTATTGATCCTTTTGGAGAAATTTCGAAAAGAAAGGCAATAAATTAAAATCCAATATTTTTAATTCTTTGGTAGGGGTTTGATTTTTCTAGCCTGTAGATGTGATTCCAGGATCAATATAATTCAAGATACCGATCAACTTCCCAGGGATGAACCATTCTTTGAAACTCTTCCCATTCCCTTTGTTTGGCATTTAAGAAATAATCTAAAATATGCGGAGTAAGGGCGCACTTTACAGTTTCATCTTTTTCAAGTTCCTCCAAGGCTTCACCTAAATTTCGGGGTAAGTTTCTGATACCCCATTTTTCCCTTTCCGCACAGCTCATTTCATAAAGGTTTACATTATTGCATGGTTTGCCAGGATCGAGAATTTTTTCTATACCATCTAATCCAGATTTAATTATGACCGAAAAAGCTAAATAAGGATTACAGGATGGGTCAGGGCTACGAAGTTCGGCACGGGTACCAGACCCTCTCTGGGGTGGAACTCTGACCAGTGGACTACGATTTTTTTCTGCCCAAGCAATATAAACCGGAGCCTCATATCCGGGAACTAAGCGTTTATAAGAATTGATGAGCGGATTAATAATTGCCGTGAAGGCTGGAGCATGTTGAAGAAGCCCAGCAATAAATCCTCTGGCAATATTGCTTAAACCATCAGGTGAATTAGCCTCATAAAAAGCATTTTCTCCGTCTTGAAATAAGGAAAGATGGGTATGCATCCCTGAACCAGGAACACCGTAAACCGGTTTTGGCATAAAGGTGGCTACATAGCCATTTTGGATTGCCAAAGTTTTTATACCTAATTTAAGAGTAATTAAATTATCGGCAATTTTTAAGGCGTCTCCATACTGAAAATCTATTTCATGCTGTCCTGGAGCAACTTCATGGTGAGAGGCTTCAATATTAAAATTAAGCTCCTCTAAGGCAATAACCATATCTCGTCGTAGCTGTTCTTCATGATCAAGGGGAAGAAGGTCAAAATAACTTCCTTTATCGGTTGTGTAAGGCTTTCCTTTTTCATTCCATTTGAACATAAAAAATTCAACTTCGGTACCGATGTTGATTTCAAAACCTTTGGTCTTAATTTCTTTTAAAATTCTTTTTAAATTAGTACGAGAGCAACCTTCAAAATCATTTCCATCCGACTTCTTCACGTCACATATAATTCTCGCCACCCGATTGTCCTTTTCCCAGGGACAAAACATGAATGTATCTAAATCGGGGACTAGCTTCATGTCTGATTCTTCAATTCGAACAAATCCTTCAATTGAAGAACCATCAAAATTCACCCCATCGCTCAGAGCTTGGGGTAGACGTTTCGCTGGTATTTCTACATTTTTTGGAATACCTAACACATCAACAAATTGTAAGCGAAGGAACTGAATGCCCATTGCTTTTGCTTCTTTGAGTATATCGTCCCTGGTCAAGGACACTGTCAAACACTCCTCTCAATAACTAACAACCAAATCAATCCTGTTAATAAACAAATTATATCATCTATTCCCACTTTATAATTTTCAAAAAGAGATTGTCGAATCAGGTTAGAAAATAAAACGAGCAATAACTCCTGGGGGATGCCTTCTTTCACTCTTGAATGTTTCTATCCCTTTACCTGTCACCCCTGAATGTTTCTATCAGGGGTCCATAAAGTCTTTGGATTCCCGATTAAAAATTTCGGGAATGACCGAAGAGAGAGGCTGATGTCCCTCCAAAAAAAAGAATTAAAGTATTGATGAGTTTAAATATCACCCTCATCCTCACCTTCTCCCATCAAGAAAGAAGGAATACTCTTATTACTTCAAATTTCTTTTTCCCTCGCCCCTTCCGTGGGAGAGGGTCAGGGTGAGGGGACATTATTTTCATCATTATCTAGTGCTCCTAGCAACATGAAAATCTATCCTGCTTCTAATAACAAATCGTATTTATTTTGCCATTCTTTCTCCATGTTGTTATTATAATCCATCCACTGATCTAAAAGCTTTTGAGC
>DPKX01000076.1:11378-11863 GCA_003542295.1 Candidatus Atribacter hydrocarboniphilus | reverse complement strand
AAGGGGGTTTTATCCTGTAACTATAGCGAATTGTAGGTAGTGAATAATAATGAGAGTAAAAACTAAGAATTTATAGAATCTGAGAAATAAGAATTAAGAAAATAAATAGAGAAATAAAAAGAAAGTAAACGACGAGGAATTTAAAAAATGAGGAAAAAACTGGTAGGCCGTGAGGGAATCGAACCCGCAACCTACTGATTAAGAGTCAGTTNNTCTGCCAATTGAGCTAACGGCCCACCTTATTGCAGTGAAAATATACAATGAAACACCAATAATTGTCAAGGTATGAATTTCTATATGCAAGGAACCTACGCCTTTATAAATGACACCTCTATTCTTTGTTTTTTATTCTACCTTGCATTAATACGGTAAAATGCTTGACTCTACGAATTTTCCTGCTAAAATAAGTAAGGCGTGGTCAGAAAGGTTTCCTTTCGCCGTGCCGGAGTGGCGGAACAGGAAGACGCAACGGACTTAAAATCCGT
>DPKX01000076.1:5214-11311 GCA_003542295.1 Candidatus Atribacter hydrocarboniphilus | reverse complement strand
AGGTCGTCGGTTCGAATCCGGCCCCCGCTACCAGTTTTGCTATATTTTCCCCTCTAATCAGAGAATTTCAGCTTAGTCTGGTTTTCTGAAGAGGGGTTTTTTATTTTCTGAGCCTTTATTGAGGGAACTCGTTTTTCCTTTTTAATCATTGTTGCTTCACGAAATAAAAAGCCACGAGTTATAAAAAAGCATGAATGGGAATAATCTTGAATTGGAATATCTTCTCTCTCTACTCTATCCGCTAACATAAAATATTCATCCATATCGGTTTTTTTTATTGAGTTTGGTCATTTCCACACATAAAACAACGATGAAGGACTTCGTAGGCATCGGCTTCGGAGAGAGATTCGGGAAGAATAAGAAGCGGGGTAAGTGTAAGATTGGATTTATTATTGGTTCCATTGGAGAATAGATCCGAGATTTGAGCAGCAAGCTGTGACGGTTTGAAGTCAATAGCGGCTAGAATATGCCCAGCTTGTATTTCAGCCAAGGTTAAAGTAGAGGATTCAAAACAAATAATATGATGAGAAAAGGACAGGTATTCTTTCATAATATCTTCACGACTGGTAAGATAAACCATTTGGGATGATGGTAAATGGTAAGGCTTATTGTCATCAAAAATTAATTGATATTGAAGATGGTTCTGCGAGGACATAAGAAAGTCTTGAATATAGGATTCATTGTGATGGACGATAAAAGCCGGAGATTGATAAACAGACAGGATGGTTTGGAGTTCTTCCAACACCAGCTCCCAATTAATGGTAATCGGTATAGAATGAAAATAATCAGGGAGGTTGGTTAGGTCGCAATTCCAGGTTATTAGAAAAGGTTTTTCGTGAAATTCGATATTTTTACACTTTTGAAAAAAAACATCAGTTAATTCTTCGGAAAAATCCATTATGATGATGATTCGAGCTAGGTTCATTTTTGGGTTAATGTTTTTTTCGAGTTCGCCAGAATGTATGGAATAGAGATTGATGGTTTGAAGCTGTGAAACCGGTAATATTCTTTTTAAATGAATTTCAAAAAAAGCTGGGAAATAACCCTCAGGTTGAGCAGAAAAAAGCCAGACTGCCGGTCCCTCTTCAGTAGAATAAGAGGGACCGGATGAAAAAAGGAGGATAACTAATACTACAATGCATTTTAATAAATTTCTTTCCATAGCTAAAATTTGCGACGGTTGTATAAAATTTGATTCAGCAGGACGCTTCCCACCAAAACCAAACCAAGAGAACCTAACTGCCAGATTTGGTGAATTCCCGCGAGTTGCATACCATTATAGAGCATGGTAATGATGGCGATACTTAATACAACCCCGCCGGCTGTTCCTTCTCCACCCTTGATGCTGACACCTCCTAATACAGCTATGGTGATGGCTTGTAGTTCATAACCAGTGCCAATATCAGGGCGGGCGCTGGCAATCCGCGAGGTTATTACCCAACCAGCTAGGGCACTTAGGAGGCCGGAAAGAGTGTAAACGATAACTCGAATTTTTTTAACATTAATCCCAGAAAATATCGCTGCCGTTTCATTGCTCCCTACACCATAAAGATGTCTTCCAAGCACGGTTCGATTCATGAGAAACATGAGAATTAAAACCACTGGGATAAAAATGAACAGTACCTGAAAGGGAAGGCCACCGATACGATGTTGGCCGATAAAATAGAAAGTCTCAGGAAAGTTGGAAACTGGCATCGGATTGGGACCAAAACGAGGATCAACCGAAATAATCATGGCTAATGATTTATAGACGTATAGACTGGCAAGAGTGACTATAAAAGGGGGGATCTTGGGATAAGCAACCAGAAAACCATTAGCATATCCCATCGCACTGCCGGAGATAAGGCCAATGAGGATAGCTAAAGACGGGTTAAAACCGGCTCGGCCGATAAGCACTCCAATAATCATAGCGACAATGGTAAGCATGGAACCTACGGAGAGATCAATGCCGGCACCTCCCGATAGGATAACCAGCATTTCCGCTAAGGCTAATAGCCCCAGTTCCACGCCGTATTGTGTCATATTGGTGAGGTTATAGTAGGTAAAGAAACCTTTTACGGAAAAGGCAAACACCCCGAAGAGAATGAGGAATAATACCAAAAGAAAGAGTACCCGGTTTTCAACGATGTGACTTCCTATATTTTTCATAGTGATTCTCCCCTGGATCGGATGAGGTCAATCATAACCGAAATTAAAATTAATACCCCGATAACCAAACCTTCACTGAGAGCGGGGACATTCATCAGAACCATACCATTTTTAATGATCCCAACCAAGACTGCCCCCAGTAAGCTCCCAATCACGGTTCCTTTTCCTCCGAAGACACTGGTGCCACCCAACATCACTGCTGCGATGACTTCGAGTTCGAAGCCAGAACCAGTGTTGGTTTGTACAATTCCGGTACGGGCAACGTAGATGAGTCCGGCGAAACCGACCAGAAGCCCAGTGAGCGAATAAACAATTAAAATGGTTCTCGCAAGGTTGACACCAGAAACTCGGGCAGCTTCTGGGTTGTTCCCAATGGCATAGATTGCCCGACCGGTTGGCCGGGAACTAAGAAAATAGCTGAAAAGAATAACCAAAACAGCGGTAATCCACATTGACAATGGGATACCCAGCCATTTCCCTAAGCCAATTATCCGTATATCAGGTGGAATTCCCGAAACCCAGCGGCCACCAAGAACTTGGAACATTAAAGCTCGCATCATACTCATCATTCCCAAGGTGACAATAATGGGGGGGACATTCCCATAAGAAATGATGATCCCATTGAGGATACCAATTCCAAAACCAGTGGCAATTGCCGAAAGAACAACAATAACAAAGGATGAACCAGCCATGAGAAGCTTTCCGGCAACTACTGAAGCCATACCCAAGATTGAACCCACCGAAACATCAATTCCGCCGGTAATAATGACCATGGTCATTCCAATTGCCGATATGGCGACTCCGGAAAGTTGTAAGAGCAAATTGGAAAGGTTGCTGACTGACATAAATTTCTCAGTACTCAGAGAAAAAATGACCATTAATACCAAGATGAGACCCAAAACTGTAAATTCTCTTCGTTTCATTACAATTTGAAGGTTAGCAGTCATAGGTTTTTCTCCTCAATTGATGAGCCCTTGGTTTTTAACATTCTCTCTCCAGTTGCGGCACGAACCAGGTTTTCTGACGTAATATCTTGATCTTCAAAGACTCCAGTGATGTGACCCTCATGCATAACAATCACTCGATCAGCCAGTTTCAGGATTTCAGGGAGCTCACTGGAAATGATGATAACAGCTATGCCTTTTTCAGCCAGAGAGGCAATCATATGGTGGATTTCTGATTTGGAGGTAACATCCACTCCCCGGGTGGGCTCATCGAGCATGAGAATTTGTGGATTTACCCCCAACCACTTGGCTAAAACTACTTTTTGCTGATTCCCACCGCTGAGGCTATAGACTTTTGAATCAAGGCTGGGTGCCTTTATGGCAAGCTCTTTCACAAACTTTTTTCCGAGCTCTTTTTCTTGGGAGTTATGAACGATACCCATTCTTGAAGAAATTTCTTTTAGAACCGTTACACTAATATTAAAAGAGGTACTTAAAATGTGGAAAAGACCTTGAACCTTTCGATCTTCAGGAAGATAGGCAATTCCATTCGCCATGGCCTCTTCAGGAGAAGAAAAGCTTATCGTTTTTCCTTGGTAAACAATCTCACCGTTGTCGGGTTTAATCAATCCGAAGAGAGTTTGGGCAATGTCAGTTCGCCCTGAGCCAACCAACCCAGAAAAACCTAAAATTTCTCCGGGATACACATCAAAATGAATATCGTAATAACGACCTTTCCGGGTTAGATTTTTGACGGTGAGTATTGGTTTTTCTCCTTTTTTCCCCAGGTGATTTATTTCTTCCACCAACAATCGTCCGGCCATAAGTTCAACTATTTTACTGCGATTGATATCGCCGACGAGATGTTCACCAACCACTTCGCCGTCACGCATAATAGTAACCCGATCAGCGATACGGAATATTTCTTCTAAGCGATGGCTGATATAGATAATACCAACCTTTCTCTCCTTTAATTTCTGAATAATTTCAAAAAGTCTTTCGGTTTCATGTTCGGTCAGAATAGCGGTTGGCTCATCAAAAATAATCACCTTGGCTTCATAAACCAAGGCTTTGGCAATTAATGCTAACTGTTGCAACCCAACACTGAGATCTCGCATAGGTTGCTTAATAAAATGAGGAGCTATTTGGAGGGATTCAAATAACGATCGGGCTTTTTTTTCTTCTTCAGTCCAATCGATATTACCCATTCGGGTTTTTATTTCCCGGCCTAAAAAAATATTTTCTAAAACACTCAATTCCCTATAAATGAGTGGTTCTTGATAGACAGTAGATATACCTATATCTTGAGCTTTCCTTGGAGAACCAATTATAACTGGTTTTTCAAGATAGAAGATTTCGCCTCGATCCTGAGATAAGGCTCCAGAAATAATTTTGATGAGAGTTGATTTCCCTGCTCCATTTTCTCCAACCAAGGCATGAACTTCTCCGGGATGTAAAGAAAAATTAACTTTTTTTAAAGCATGAACTCCTCCAAAAGATTTTTCTATTCCACGACATTCGAGAATGGCATCCATGGTGAGCTCCTAACTTTTAACTCCTCTCTTTATAAGCGAAGGAATTATTGGTATATACCGAGTATATTATTTAAGGAACTTTAAAAGCGCGTTTTTATGCTCCTTAAAACCAGAATCTTATAAATAAACCTTCTTGCAGTTTTTTTATACCAGATGACAATGAAACATAAGTTACTTAAATTGTCTTTCTGAAGTACGAACATTACCAGGTGAGAAGCTCATCTTTATAAAGATATTTATGAAAAACATGAAGAGAAATGACGAGATCCTCACACCCTCAAAAAGCGAGGGTTCAAGCTAACCAGTTCTTTTACTCATCACTGTTATTATGGATTAAATAAATAAAAAGGCGTCCCGAAGGACGCCTTAAGAGAAAATTTTTTAAAAATTGAATTGATCAACATTGCTGGCGTCGAAAACCTTGGGAGGACCAAGAACCAGCATTTTGTCTTGTGCTAAAAATACCGGTTTGGTTTCTATACCAGAAACTTCATATTCTTTTCCATCTTCAAAGGTATTTTTATCCAGCAGGTATTTTGCTGCCCAAACAGTTAGATAGCCTAAGTCAACAGGGTTCCAGAGAACAAAGGACTTCACTGCTCCACTTTTCACATATTTTGCCATCATTGAGGGAACTGAAATACCAGTTGCAAAGATTTGGTCAATTTTACCAGCTTGTTCGACAGCTTCTGCAACTCCAGGTGCCGAAGTGCTGCACTGACCTATTACTCCTTTTAAGTTGGGGAAAGCGTTAATCAAATCAAGCGTGACATTGATGGCCATTTGAACATCTTCTTCGGCGTAACGAATGGTTACTAATTTCATATTGGGATATTCGGCTAATTTTTGCAGTTCATAGAGAATCCAGGTGTTCAGGTTCCAGGCAGTAGGTCCACAAGAAACAATAGCGAACTCTCCTTCGTAATTCATGGCTTTGGCTAATTCATCCAAGGTGGTGTACCCAATAGCATCTTGGAGAGCTTGATTGACGAATACCTCTCGAACCCCCTGAGCTCCATCAGTATCGCTGGTTAATACCACAATGCCTTTTTCTTGAGCTTTTTTGAGTACCGGAGTGATTGCTGCTGGGTCGTTGGGAGCGACAGCAATGGCATCTACTCCCTGAGTGATGAGGTTATCAACGATTTCACTCTGTTTGGCAACATCGGCTGTTACCGGACCAGTGTAAATAAACTCGACATCCAGATCCTCAGCTGCTTTTTTCCCACCTTCTTCCATTGCATTGAAATAAGGAATTCCAATTAGTTTGGGAACAAAAGCTATTTTGTATTTTGCTTCAGCGAAGGTTGGAACTAAAAGAACCGCTACCATTAACAACACCATTATTACGAGAATATAGGTTTTTTTCATATTAACCCCCCCAAAATAAAATATATATTTACAATTATAATTAAATTATACTTATTTAGAACCTTAAATTCAAGTTTGATAGTGTCAACCTATTGTAGG
>DPKX01000076.1:0-5107 GCA_003542295.1 Candidatus Atribacter hydrocarboniphilus | reverse complement strand
CTTCTCATTTGGAAACTATTTTAAAAAGTTAAAGTAATTATGGGGATGAAATAGGTAATTAATTGGCCATTAATAGTTCACAGAGAAAAAAAGCGAACAGGTCGTTTATAAACAACAGACTCGTCAATTTTGCAGCAGTTTGAGAAAACAGGAATCGCTTAATGAAACGGTGGCGCGCCCGGAGGGATTCGAACCCCCAACCGACAGATCCGTAGTCTATTGCTCTATCCAATTGAGCCACGGGCGCACAAAGAATACGATACTATTTTAAGGAGTTATTTTGCACTCGTCAAGGTATGATTGAAAACCTGAGGGAAGGTTAACTGGTTTCCAATAAACTGGGCTCTTAAGCTTTACAAAAAAAGAGTATAATTATGGAAGGAGGTGAGAGATTGAAAAAAGTTGTATATATAGTAGTTTTGCTTGTATTGGTTTTGTCTTTACCGGTTTGTGCTGAAGAAAGAAAAGAAATTATTCATCCTGAAATAGCTCGAATTGCTTCTGCTTTAAAAGGTGAATATGCCCTGGGAAAACCTGTTATTATTGGGGAGCTGACAATTATCCCGGTGGTAAAAACCAATGTCTTGTCTTTTGGCAGCGACAAGAACTCTTCTTTTCAAATGATTTTTGGTGGAATAAGCCTTGAACCAGTTGCTGTATTAGTGGTAAAAGATGGGATATTTCAGATTTATAATATTGGTGAACCCGATGCCGGTGTTGGGAAAATATTCGAAACTATTCCAGGATTATTACCCCAAACTCAAACTCTTTCTGAGAGTGCGAAACAAGAATTGATTAAAAAAGGGAGGGAAAGTCTTCAAAAAAAGGATTTTGAGAATGCAAAGCAAATTTTTGAAGACCTTTTAAAAAATAATCCAGAACTTGCCGATGCTCATGCTCTCTTGGGACAAGCATTAGGAGAACTTGCTCAGTCTACTGCAGATCTTAACAAGAAAATTCAATATGGGATGGAAGCCTTTCGGGAGTTTGCTCGTGCCTTAGAAATTGAACCAGATAATCCTTATGCTTTGGTTGCCAGGGGATATGCTCGATTAATGGTTCCCCCTCCTTTAGGGGGAGTTGATACTGCCATCGAAGATTTTAATCTGGTGATTAATAGTCACCCTGAATTTATTGACGCCTATATTGGTTTAGCTGAAGCATATAGTAAAAAGGAAGACCATGAGAAAGCCAAGGAATATTTTAATAAAGTTCTTGAACTGGATCCCGAGAATGTTCAGGCCAAAGAGGGCTTATCAAGATTGAACGAGTAAAAAAATGATTTTATTTAGTAAATTCATGGAACAAAGATAGCTGTTAAATAAAAATGTAAAAAAGTTATTAATTCACTTATTTTAAAAAGTGAAATGTTTGTCGAATAATTCTATTTGAAATTTATTTGGAGGCGGTAGGCATGAAAAAAGTTTTATTCATAAGTTTAATTGGATTAATGGTTTTGGTTTTAGGTAGTTGGGGATGGTCTCAAGAAAGCGTATCTAACGATATCATAACTTTGATGGATGCGGTATTATCAAAAATGACTCAAATGGTTCAACCCAATACCCTCATTGGAGCACCAATTCAAGTGGGAGATGTGACAGTAGTACCAGTGATTAAGGTTGATGTTGGATTTGGTGGAGGTGGTGGTCTTGGTATTCCAGCTGGTCAACCTTCTGGTGGAGGGACTGGCGGGGGTATTACCATGGAGCCAGTTTCATTTTTAGTTATTCAAGAAGGCAAAGTTACTCTGCTCTCAGCAACTACTCCAGTTTCGCCCTGGAAGGACATTATTGAAACAGCAATGCCCATGATAATGCAGGGTGTACAGGGAATGTCAGGGATGTCAGCGGATAGGTATGAATATGAATATGAACCTACAGAAGAACCGATAATGAGTCCAGTACCAGAAGAATAATAACTCTTTGATAAGCTTAGCAAACTTAGAATCTTAAAGTGTTAGTATGGCGGGTATTTGGTACCCGCCATCCTTTTTTGTTCTAATTTAATTTTTTATTTCCCTTTTATCCCCTCTTAAGAAAGAGAGAGATTGATTCCAGGGTAAGTATTTTCAATGTCATCTGGCATCACGAAAATAGAATGAAGGTCTTTCCGGATTAGGAGCACAAAATCAAGATGAATTTATCTTATACAAAAAAAGTATTTCCATCGGGCTTGAAAGTTGTATTTCGTCGGATGAAATCACCTTTAGTGACTTTGAATCTTTGGGCAAGAGTTGGAGTTAAAGATGAAGAACCAGTTCAGATTGGAATCTCTCATTTTTTTGAGCATATGGTTTTTAAGGGTACGACCAATTACCCGGGGTTAGAAATATCAAGGCAGGTTCAAGCCATTGGTGGTAATATTAATGCTGGCACTTCCTTAGACACCACGGATTTTTATATTGTTGTCCCTAATAATCATTGGGAGAAATCATTAGAGCTAATTATCGATTTAGTTAACAATCCACTTTTTGATCCTATTGAAATCGAACGTGAGAAAAAAGTAATCATTCAGGAAATACATTTAGACGAAGACGACCCGGAAGAAAAACTCGCTATCACTCTTTATCATGAAGTTTTTTCTGGAACTCCTTATGAACGTTCAATATTGGGATCAAAGGATACCATTGCTCACTTGAAAAGGGAGAACTTCATATGTCACCAGGAATCCTTTTATCACCCCTCAAATCTTACATTAGTAGTCTGTGGAGACCTACCTGAAAATCAGTTATTCGAGAAAATAAATCAATTTTATAAAAATTGGGGAAAACCACCACAGAATTTGCTTAACTCCTTTCCTCCCCTTCCTAAGGTACAAAGAAAAAGAATCGAAATCAACATGGACATACACCATCATTATGGAGCTATTGGGTTTTTGGGGCCAGGTATTCGGCAAGATGATTTTTGCCTGCTCAAACTTTTATCGATTATCCTTGGAGATGGAATCGACTCCCGTCTCAATGCCCGACTGAGGGAAAAGGAACAGTTGGTCGACTCAATTCATACCAACTTTTCCTATTATCAAGAATCTGGAATTTTCAGCATCATTTTCACCTTTGCCAATAACGACCCAAAAAAAATTGAAGCAATAATTCAAGAAGAATGTGAGTTGTTGTTAAATCATCCCCCTCAAGATATTGAAATAAATCGAGCTAAAAACCTTTTATTGAGCGGCTTTTATCATTCTATTGAAACGACCTCAGGAAGTGCCGGATTATTGGGGCGTTTAGATACTATTGATACTATTGATACCGTTTTTCGGTATTTGAAGAATATACAAAATGTTCAAACCAAGCAGATAATTAATGTTTTAAAAAAATATCTTGATTTTAATTTTGCGGTAAGTGTTATTATTAATCCCGAGGGTCACCGATGAACGAATTGCAACAGCAAGTAGAAAAAGTGCACTTAAAAAATGGCTTAATCCTCTTACTCCTTTCTGTTCCCGATTCTTTGTTATGCTCAATCCATCTTTGCCTGGCTATGGGAAATTTATTCGAAAACGAAAAAGAAAGAGGCCTTTCAGCGCTTTTACAGGAAGCAATTGTAAAGGGGACCCAAACTAAAGATGCGATTACATTCAATCGTGAAATTGAATCACTTGGCGCATCAATAGAAAGCTCATCAAATAGTTTTGTTGGAAAGATTGCCATTGAAGGACCAAACGAGCAAATATTTGCTATTCTTGCCCTTTTTTTCGAATTGATCAAAAGTCCAGCCTTGAGAAAAGAGGAAATAGAAAAGGAAAAAAAATTTTTAATCGAGCAGCTTGCTGCTCTTGACGACGATCCTCTCAAGGCGGCTCTTCTCCGCTTTAAAAAAGGTTTTTATGGAACTCACCCTTATGGGTCATCTACCCTTGGAGAACCTAATTGTCTGGAAACGTTTACTGAAAAAAAAGTATTGGAATGGTATCGTCACTGGTATGTTCCCAATAATATGGTTATTGCAGTAGTAGGTAATTTTGATCTTAGCAAGATGAAGGATGTATTTCTGCATCAAATGGGAGAGCTTATTCCTCAAAAGATAAAGCCTTTCAAGGAAGACAATTTTTATCCTTTATCTTTACGAATTGTAGAACAAAAGGATATTCAGGATAATTGGATGGTTATTGGTTACCGGGCACCTTCCCTTTTTGATGTTCGGGGAAGAACAGCCTTTGAACTTTTATCGAACTGCTTAGGCGGAAGTATGTATTCCCGGCTTTTTTTAAAAGTTCGAGAAGAATTAGGATTAAGTTACCAGGTTGGTTCAGTTTATGTCCCTTTTATTGGGCCTTCATTTATTTGCGCCTACGCTGGATTTTCTTATCCATATTTTGAGGAGATAATTCAGATTTTTCGTAAGGAATTCCATAATCTGGTTTATATGAACCCGGTAGAATTTGAAGAAACCAAAAATTATACACTTGGTATGTATTTGAGTCGTTTTGAAACCGTATATTCACTCTCTTCAATGATATCTTTTTTTGAAAGAATCGGTTTAGGATGGGATTTCCCCTATAAATATCAAGAATTAATACAGGGCATGTCTCTGGAAGAGGCTTTAAGCATATACAATAAGTATAAGGGTGAGGGAGAAACCTTGGGCGCAGTGGTTTCTTCTCGATTAGAAAAATAATTTAAAATATTTTTAGGAGAGCCCTTGACTTTCTTTAAAATAATTATATAATGCTTTTTGGAACAAGGCCAAGAAATCATAAAATAAAAAATAAAGATTTTAAAAATATAAAGAATCTTTCCCCTCCTTGCACTTATGGGGAGTTGGACGCCAGTCCAACTCCCCATAAGTGTTTTTAGGACTTTTTTCTTCAACATTATTGTTATTCAAGTCAGATTTTGCTATAATCCATGATTGTCGGGGCGTAGCGCAGCATGGTTTAGCGCACCTGCNNGTTCAAATCCTCTCGCCCCGACCAGGTTTAAAAAAGCCTTCATAGAGCGGTTTCTGCAAATTGAGAAAATCCCCTGTTTTATCAAATTTTAAGGAGACAGGGGAACATGAAGACAACCGCTATTCGATCACCATGGAAGGAAATTCTGGAGGACTTTTATCTGACTGGTAGAGTAGAGGGGAAACTCCACAGAACTTGAAGCATCTCACCTTCG
>DPKX01000128.1 GCA_003542295.1 Candidatus Atribacter hydrocarboniphilus | reverse complement strand
GCTCAACATCCAAACTCTTGACAATCTCGCCTTGAAAGTTTTAGTATTCATTTTTAAACAAAAAACTAAATTCTACAGAAAAAAGAGAACATTTTAATAAAAAAAGAAATAACAATAAATACAATGTATAAAATGAAGTTGATTTATCGAATCGGGTGCATAAGAGTTTAATCAACATCTTTTTTCATAAGAAAGCACAATAATTTCCCATCCAATTTTTAATTTTAATATTAACAGAGATAACCCTTGTAATTATTTAGAAAAACCGATTCATTCAAAGCTCTAGAATAAAACAGCTTTTTTAAAAGGATTTATAATTATTTATTACTAAGATATTAATTGAGGAGGATAATTCCTTTGTCAAAAAAGGGAAGAAAAATAATTATTACTTTATTTATTTTGGGAGTTGTCTTTATAGCAATATGGTTTATGTTTCTAAAAAATAATGTTGCTTCCAGCCAAAAAGAAAACGCCGTTACTTATAAAACTATCCCAGTAGAAATAGGTACGATCAGCAATTCGATTTCGGTAGTTGGAACGGTTGAATCCTTTACTCGTGCTGAAGTAAAGTCGGAAATTGGAGAAAAAGTTATTCAAATTTTTGTCGACTCAGGCGATTTAGTTACTATTAATCAACCCCTTTTCCAGCTGGATACTCGCGAATTGGAAATTAATCGTCAAAAAATTGAATCTCAACTGCTATCCGCTCAGGCAGAACTCGACAAGCTTCTTCAACAACCAAGCGAAGTAGACCTTAAACAAGCCGAGGCCAATTATCAGGAGGCTCTGATAGCTTTGGAAAATGCCCAACGAACACTTGAGCGTCATCGGGAATTATTTATATCTGGTGGGTTATCACAAGAACAATTAGAACAAAGCGAGGATCAGGTAATCCTAAAGGAACAAGCAGTTAATGTTTCTAAAGCTAAATTAGATGATCTTAAAGAACAACCAAAAAAAGAAGATGTCGAAATCAGGCGTGCCCATATTACTGAGATCAAAGCGAGCTTAGAATCAATAAAAAACCAGTTAGAAGCATCCTTAGTAAAATCACCAATTGCTGGAACTGTCATTGATATGAATGTCAAAGTGGGAGATATTATTCAAACCGGAAGCGCAACAACTACTAATATAACTGCAACTATTGATGACATGAGCACAATGAAAGTAGTCGTCCCGATCAATGAAATTGATGTTCCCCGTATTAAAGAAGGCATGAAGGCCAGAGTAATTCTTGACGCCCTTCCTGACAATCCCTTTGATGGAGAGGTCGATTCTATCTCTTTTCTGGGAAAAATAACAGAAAATGTAGTTACTTATGACGCTACTGTTCTTATCCCAAATCCCGATCGCATTATTCGTCCAGAAATGACTGCTGATGTAGAAATAACCACTCAATATAAAGAGAATGCCACAATTATTCCTCTCGATGCTCTTATTGAAAAAGAGGGAAAGGGTTTTGTACTTATTCCTAACCAAGAAGGTGAACCAATTGAAAAAGAAGTAAAGCTTGGAATTCGCAATGATAACCAAGTAGAAATCATTGAGGGCATTGAGGCAGGAGAGCAAATTGCTCTTCCTATATCGACAAACCGACGCACTCCCCCCGTTTTTACGGGTGGTCCTTTTGGTGAAGGAGGAAGGTAACTTCATGAATGCTTATGAAAGTTTGAGAACGGCAATCTCCAGCCTTGTATCCAATAAACTTCGTTCCTTTCTTACTATGCTCGGTATTATTATCGGTGTATCTGCTGTTGTTTCTATGATTTCACTTGGCACTGGGGTTAGAACCTCTATAGTAGATCAGATAGGAAGTTTAGGTTCTAATCTCTTAACCGTTGTTGGAGGAACTACACGGCAACGGCCAGGCTCACCAATCATGATGAGAGGAATGTCGAATATTTTAAAAATCGAACATTTCAGAGATCTTCAAGCCGCCTCAATTCCAGGTGTTCAATCTATTATCGCTGAATCTACTCTACGAAAGACAGTTGTCTATGGAAGAAATAATACATCGGTATCAATCGTTGGAACAACTGCCAATTATCCAACAGTTCGCAATTTCAACCCTTCTCTGGGGCGTTTTTTTAGCAATTATGACTATATTAATTTAAATAATTATGCGGTAATTGGTGACACTGTTGCAATCGACCTTTTTGGAGATATTAATAAAGCTATTGGCAATAGAATCAGGATCGGTCGAGTGAGTTTTGAAGTGATTGGTGTTATGGAAAAGAAATCAATGGGCCCTCAAGATTTAGGAAATCAAATCTTTATTCCTCTCACAACCCTTCAAAAAAGATTAACTGGCTCAAGATATATACAAAGCATCACCATACAAGCAGACTCTTCCGAGGATATAAATACTATTTCTCAATCAGTGGAAAAGTTTTTTCTTCGAAAATTAGGTGATATTGATCGATTTAACATTATGAATCAGCAAGATATTCTTGATACAATTAATCAGGTCACTGGAACTATAACCCTTTTTCTGGGAGCCATAACTGGCATCTCCTTGCTGGTAGGAGGTATCGGTATCATGAATATTATGTTGGTNNACAGAAAGAACCCGAGAAATTGGCCTTCGAAAAGCAATCGGAGCTCGTCCGAATGATATACTTTTTCAATTCATGGTTGAATCTTCAGTGCTGAGTTGTTTGGGAGGAGTTCTTGGGATTATTTTTGGAGCAATCGGCGCCCGTTTAATAGGGAATTTTACCCAATGGGTTACTAAAGTCAGCTTGAGCTCTATCGTTATATCTTTTGGGGTCTCACTGGCTGTCGGTTTATTCTTTGGCATACTCCCCGCCCGACGAGCCAGTAAGCTCGATCCAATNNTACTTAATCAACTCCTCTTGCACATAACTCCCTCAAGAAGGGGGTTAGACTTTCTGGTTCTTCTTTCGTTATAACAAACCCCTCTTCAATACGGTTAGAGCCAACCGGGTGCTTAAAAAGACTTATATCAGAATTTACAGTCATTCTTTCCCTGAAAGAAAAATCAGAATGTTCATCTGGATAGGGCAATTCTGCTTCTGCCAAACCAATACCATGTAATGGAGGGTATAGATCGTATGATTCCAAGTTGTGCTTACGGAAAACTTCCTTCACTGCTTTCACCATCTCGCCCGCAATCTGGCCAGATTGAAGGTATTGTATTTGAACGTTACTCGCTTCAAAAAGAACCGATAAAAATTTTTTCTGTTCTTCTGATAATTTTCCTACTACAAAGGGATAAGCA
>DPKX01000066.1:1930-7498 GCA_003542295.1 Candidatus Atribacter hydrocarboniphilus | reverse complement strand
TAGCTCCCGACCAAGTATCTCTAATCAATATTTGCAAAAAAAATCTTACATTGGGTAATGCAAAGCTCGATCCTCAATTAACATCTGAAAAATTAATTACACGTTGGCGACTCTGGGTACCAAAAAGCTGGGTTGAGGTGTGATGATTTGATTGATAGAAAGGAAATAATGGATTTTTCAAGAGATATTCGTCTTTCAGCTAATATCGTTGAAAAAGATTATGTGATCGGTTGGCTTCTTGCCGGAATATCAAACCATCCTAACCTAAGTAAAAGTTGGATTTTCAAGGGTGGTACTTGTTTAAAGAAATGTTATTTTGAAACCTACCGTTTCTCTGAGGATTTAGATTTTACCATAGTAAATTCTACTCTCCTAAATAAAGATAGTCTATTAAAAGCCTTCAAGGATATTGCTTACTGGATTTATGATGCTATAGGAATTCAAATTCCGGAAGAAAAAATAAAAATTTACCCATACAAAAATCCCAGAGGAAAAACGTCTATACAGTGTAGAATTTATTATCGTGGACCAATGCAACCAGGAGGAGATTTGCCTCGTATTAAAATTGACTTAGCTGATGATGAAATTGTAGTCTTTAATCCAATAAATCGGGATGTTTATCATCCCTATTCTGACAAGCCTTTTAATGGCATACATATTCAGTCTTATTGTTATGAGGAACTCTTTGCTGAAAAAATGAGAGCACTTATAGAACGTTTGAGACCGCGTGACCTTTATGATATCTTCTATCTCTTTCAAAACATCAGTCCTAATCATAGTAAAGATATGATCAACAAAGCTCTTTTAAAAAAATGTGAATATAAGAATATATCAAAGCCCACCATGAATATCATTGAAAATAAACTGGAAAGAAATGAGTTAGAAACCGAATGGGTAAATATGTTAAGTCATCAAGTGCCTGAATTGCCTCCTTTTGAGCATTTTTGGGAAAAGCTTCCTGACATATTTAACTGGTTATACCAATAATAATCCACCAAATATTATAAACTTCAAACATCGATATCTTATCCAATATTTAATATTTTTTTATTCCGAATCCTCCTTTTGAAGTTATGGCAAACTCTTATGGACGACTCAGGGTTATCCTGAGCGGTTCTTTCCCGCGTGAGGATCTCATCTGGCACCGAAGGTGTCATCCTGAGGCAGAAAAGCCTACGGCGTTAGAATAAGTTAATTTAAGGATTCAAAGCTAGCCCTGAAAAATACATTCAGGGCTGAGGGCGTGAGGATCTCATTCTTTTTGGTTTTACGCTTAATTTCTCTAAACCAAAGCTTTTTTCATAAATTCAAGAATCAAGACCTGACCCTCAGGATTTGCTACGAACCGCCTTTTGAAGTACCTGCTGATCATCTATGCCTCGGTTGGTATCATATATTGAAATCACATCATGGTTCAGGTTTTGAAGCCATCGGGCTACAACAGGACCAATGCATTCATCCAGAAGAAAACGCACTCATCCAACCTCTAATTGAATAGGAATAAATTCAGTAGTTTCCAGGGCCTTTGAAGCAAAGAATAAGCAAGCAAAAATATCCTCTTTGGTTAAGCTTGGATATTCTTCAATGATCTCATTTATCGTTGTACCATGAGCAAGAAGACCTAAGATAAATTGGACAGTTAGGCGAGTACCACGAATCACGGGTTTACCCATCATTACCTTTGGATTGATAACGATACGATCTCGCCAATGATCATTTTTCATAGTTTTACAATCTCCTTATTAATTATTCTCACCCTATCTCAAATGGAATCAACTTTGATAATGAAATTAATAACGAAAACTCAAAATTAAAATTTTTTATTAATTTTATGAATGAATACTGGTCTCGGATTCAATATCTATGCTGATATTTCCCAGTTTTGGAATAGGAAGTTCTTTTTTATACTCAAGATAATCCATCCCTCAATAGTATCTCTGAGGTTTTTGCGGCATTCCTCTAAAGTAGTGCCTGAAGCCCATACCCCGGGTATTTTTTCCCTTCCCCATAAAATGATTTTTTACCTTCAATAATTTCATAGTGAACATGGTTAAGGACTTCTTCTATATATTCAATAAGCACTTTTTTAAACCCTTTCAATACACATCTTTTGTTTATTCTAACATATTTTTGTTTTTTCTATTGATAATAAGAGGATTGAACTATAAGTAACAATCATTCTTTCATTCAGAGAAAAGAAATAACAGTACAGTATTGCCATTCTCAAGGATTCGCTTTTTGAAGCATTGAGGATCTCATCTTTTGTTTTTTCTCAGTTTCCCAGTTCCACGATTCCCCACTTCCACAGTTTTTAAAAATTCACCCATTCTTTACAGAGTACCTCGGCTTGCTCCAGAACAGTTAAAGTCGCTTTTTCCTGTTTGTCTGGCGGATAGCCGTATTTACGCAGAATTCGTTTCACAATCACCCGAATCTTAGCACGAGCATTTTCGCGTACCGTCCAATCTATGGTTACGCTCCGTTTGACGGCTTTAACCAGTTCGCGGGCTATCATTTTCAGCGTTTCATCCCCTAAAACTTTCACTGCACTGTCGTTCACTTCTAATGCATCGTAGAAAGCAATTTCATCATCACTCATACCAAGGTTGTCACCACGCTGATGAGCTGCGCGCATTTCTTTAGCTAACTTAATGAGTTCCTCGATTACTTGGGCAGCTTCTATCGTTCTGTTTTGGTATTTTCGTATAGCTTGCTCCAACATCTCTGCAAAGGAGCGGGCTTGGACCACATTCTTGCGGGATCGTACCTTGATTTCATCGTTTAAAAGTTTTCTTAGCAGTTCCACTGCAAGATTTCGTTGTGGAAGCTGCTGCACTTCCTGAAGGAATTTATCTGAAAGAATCGAAATATCCGGTTTCTTCAGGCCTGCTGTTGCGAAAATGTCGATGACCTCATCTGAAGCGACAGCTCGCGATATGAGTTGACGAATCGCGGTATCCATTTCTTCAGGGCTTTTGCCTTCACCTTCAACGGTTGCTTTCGCCAGACCAGCACGGACTTCTTGGAAAAATCCCACTTCATCACGAATTTTAAGAGCTTGCTCATGTGGAACAGCGAGAGCAAATGCTTTCGACAGTGCCGTGACCTCTGTCAAATAACGTTTCTTGCCATCTTCGATTTGAAGGATGTGTTCTATGGCATTGGCAATACCAGCAATACGCTTAGCCGGCTCTGCTTTAAGAAGAGAGAGGTAATCGAAACCATGAAACATAGAGATAACAACCTCAAACTTCTCCAGCATCACTTTAATGGCTTCTTCTTGGTTAACCACAGCCTTGCCGTGGCCACCCGCTTCGGTGTAATCCGCAAGGGCCCGTTTTAATTGGTCTGCCAAACCGAGATAGTCAACAATCAAGCCACCCGGTTTGTCTTTAAACACTCGGTTGACTCGGGCTATCGCCTGCATCAAGCCGTGTCCTCGCATCGGCTTGTCGATGTACATGGTGTGCAGCGAAGGACAATCAAATCCAGTTAACCACATATCCCGTACGATCACTACTTTCATCGGGTCAGTCGGGTCTTTGAATCTTTTGGCCAGCGCTTCACGTCGCTGTTTGCTGCGAATATGGGGTTGCCACTCCACACGATCCGATGCAGAACCGGACATGACGATCTTCACTACACCCCTGTCGTCATCATTACTATGCCAATCGGGCCGTAGCTTTGTGATGGTATTGTACATATCCACACAGATTCGACGACTCATGCAGACAATCATGGCTTTGCCGTCCAAGGCTTGCAGTCGGTTTTCAAAATGGTGAATGAGATCTTCCGCAACCAGCGCAATTCGCTTTTCCGTGCCGACCATCGCTTCCAGGGCAGCCCACTTGGTACGCAATTTTTGCTTGTAAGATTCTTCTTCTCCTTCGGTGATTTCTTCAAACTCGGGATCGATTGTCGGTCTTTCCTCTTCTCGTAAATCAATCTTCGCCAGCCGACCTTCATAATAGATCGGCACAGTAACCCCATCCTCAACCGCACGGAGAATATCGTATTTATCGATATAATCACCGAAGACCGCTGGGGTACTACGATCATCACGTTCAATTGGTGTACCTGTAAACCCTATGAAAGAGGCATTCGGCAACGCATCATGCATGTGGCGTGCAAACCCATCAATGAAGTCGTACTGGCTGCGGTGCGCCTCATCAGCGATGACTACGATGTTCCGACGAGTGGATAGTATGGGGTATTGTTTACTCTTACCGTCAGGCAGAAATTTCTGAATCGTGGTAAAAACCACCCCGCCTGCCGGAACCTGAAGCAGCTCTTTTAAATGCTCACGGTTTTCGGCTTGAACTGGTGTCTGACGTAACAGATCGCGACAGGATGAAAAGGTACCAAAGAGTTGATCGTCTAAGTCGTTCCGGTCGGTTATCATCAGTAAGGTAGGATTTTCCATAGCTGGATGGCGGATTATCTTACCGGCAAAAAAAGCCATCAAAAGACTCTTGCCGCTTCCCTGGGTATGCCAGATCACCCCGATGCGGCGGCCACCGAAGTGTTCGGTACCAGGACCGTAAGCAATCTCTTTCTCACGAACTTTAAAAGGATTAAGTTCGTCAAATTTTGGATACCGAGCATACAATAAATTAGGTTTAACCTCGATACCGCATGCCGACAAGGTACATTCAACCGCTTTGTTTACGGCATGGAATTGATGATAGGCTGCCGCTTTCTTAGCAATAATGGCACCGTCGTCGTCGAAGACGACAAAATTTAATACCAAGTCGAGAAACCGCCGCTTTTCAAAAACTCCCTTGAGCAGTACCTCGAGTTCTACAGAACCATGTGGGGCTACTTCCTTGCCATCAATGGTACGCCAGGGCATAAACCGATCCCATCCGGCGGTCAACGTCCCACTACGAGCCTCAAAGCCATCGGAAACAACCAGAAACTCGTTATAGATAAACAAACTTGGGATATCATTCTTATAGGTCTGAAGTTGGTTGAAGGCATGGCGGATGGTTGCTTTTTCATCGGTGGGATTCTTAAGCTCAATTAAGCCTAGGGGTAGGCCATTGACAAAAATCACGATATCGGGGCGCCGGTTTTTGCGGTCCTCAATAACCGTGAATTGATTAACAACCAACCAGTCGTTGTTCTCCAGGTCTTTAAGATCGAGTAACCAGACCTTATCATGGACCTCTCTTCCATTCTGCAGAAAGGAAACATCCACACCATCGGTAAGCATACGATGGAAACGTCGGTTGTTCTCGATCAGGCTAGGTGATTCGGTCCGTATGATTCTCCTGACCGCCTCGTCAATGGCATCCGCCGGAATGTTCGGATTGATGTTCTCAAGAGCTGTCCGCAGCCTTCCCACCAGGACAACCTGGTCATAATTTTCGCGTTCACAGACCAGACCATCGGGACTGATGTCTGGTCCAAAGGCGGTTTTCCAACCCAGGGATTCAAACCAGTCGAGAACGGTTTGTTCGAGGGTGTTTTCGGTCAAGGTGGTCATTTCTCACTCCCAAATTGTAAGGCCGGTTCTCGAACCACCCTTACATGTGTCCCATCGTTCGGATTTTCTTTATCAAATTC
>DPKX01000066.1:0-1903 GCA_003542295.1 Candidatus Atribacter hydrocarboniphilus | reverse complement strand
ATATGTTCATAATAATTGCGTTGCCAAATTTTCGCACCTGGGCTATTACGTAATTCATTGATTCGTTTTGTTACGGCTGATTTAAACGACCGAATAATTGTAGGAATTGAATTAGAAACGGGTTTTCCGAATTGTTCCACCGTAGGGGCACGGCGCGCCGTGCCCCTACATTCGTTGATAACCAATATCCCATGAAAATGGTTGGGCATTACCACCCATTCATCCAATTCAATGTTATTGCGAATTTCAGCGGTTTTTATCCATTCTTCGGCAACGATTTGCCCCTCAGCATTCAACATCATTTCCCCATTTACTATGTCACCGAAAAAACATGTCCGATTTAGCGTGCACATCGACACAAAATACACACCAGCCTGTTTATAATCATAGCCTTTTAGCCGAAGAGATCTGCGATGACGAATATCGGTTTGATATTTCATAAGCCTATCTCCTCAACGAATTTCTCTGCATCTTGTATGCGTAGTTCACCGGAAATGAGTTTGGGAAGAAGAGTGTCACGGAGAGAGGAGAGTAAAACTGATTCTTGTTGATTAAAGACCATTTGCCTGTGCAACGGCCCGACCTGCTGAGCAAAAGTATTCAGTACAATTTTACTGGGAATAATAACTGGGATTGGTCTAAAATTTCGCTTGCTAATCTCTGCAAATGTAGTTCCACCAGCATTACTTTTGATGGTCTCCATATTTAAATCAGTCCAATACAGCATATAGTAATTTGGTAGATCTTTGTTACAGATCATCGCAATAATACCTTGGTTAATCGAAACAGGCACTTCCGTAATTGCTAGATAGCCGATGGGCGCTCTGGAGGATAGGATAACAGTCCCTATTGGTAGAAGCCCCGAACTTATCTTGTTAACCCCAGCATCGGTTATATAACGAGATGTCTCTAATATTACTGGACTCTTTAGGGATGACATGTCTTTGGGAGTTACAAAGGGGTTCTTTCCGCTATCCCAGAAAGCAGGATTATTGGTGCTTGGCGTTGAGCCTCCAACACACTTAACTACTTCACCAATCTCTTTAACCTCCCACCCCTTTGGAATCGCACCCAACTCTGAGGCTTGGAAGCTATCGGGAAATAATCTATGGATTTCATCTATGGAAACTTCACCCAAACCGGAAGAATCAAAACCTCCCTGATAATTCCTGTCTTTCACCCTTTGGCTGGAGGATGAGGGTTGATTTTGATTCAGAATTTGACGTCGCATTTCCGCGCGTTCAGCCATCAAATCAGGTATCGGGTTACCTGCCCGTAATGCATTATCGATTACAGGATCAAAATCAATAAACCAGGACTTGAAAATGGCGCGGGCTATGGCCTCTAATGTCTTGTTCATCCTGCAGTTCAATTCGATCTTGTCGTCCAGCGATCCAAGGATATGGGCAATGGCATGTTGTTCATCGTAGGAGGGTACAAGTATTTGCTTTGCATGAACTGCATTCCGATTTAATCCTGGGACTGCACTATCAGCATTCATGTTTTCCAAACCAATAGATTTTAGTAAATAATAGGTGTATCTTAGATGACGCCCAGAGGCACTTAACACGTAATATGTTGTGTCAATCGGCCAAAATGGTTTAGAGGCGAAATGAACAGCTCCCACAGTACCTTTTCGCCCAATAACAATTCCTGGTTCGTTAACTAATGGTTGGTCATGAGTACCAACAGGACCGTTTGACCCGTAAACTATGAATCTACCATTCGGAATACGTTTTTTTTCTGGAAGCCCTTTCCCATAGGAGAATGGGCAAAATGAACCAACAGTTGTTTGAGTCCACTCACTCCCCATACCCCAGAACCTCCAAATTCCTTTTGATGACGGCTTCGAGTCGTTCGGCTTCGGCGAATTGCTCGTAGAGCGTGGCGGTGAGTTCGGCCA
>DPKX01000015.1 GCA_003542295.1 Candidatus Atribacter hydrocarboniphilus | reverse complement strand
TTGATTTGTGGAATCAAGGGGGAGAGTAATGGGTGAGTTTTCTCACTCATATACGCACGAATTAAGAGTTGCTCTGGTAATGTTGAGATCAAATCCTTAGTGGTTTGAGAAATTGTGAATTCTTTTTGTGCTGTTAGATCCAATCGCAAGCCATAAAGGGGGTAAACCCAAACATTGATTGCAATTAAATTCAAACAAATTAACGCCATTGTTCTTAAGTAGGTAAACCGGTATGTGGTTGGAATTTCTGACCACCGTAAGCTATCGATTGAAAGGACATTCAGGGTTAAGAACAGTGCACTAAGAGAACCGTAATAAATGAGATCACGCAGATCAATAACACCTCTTTGGATGCTTTCAAAGCGAGAACCGGTCCCGATGGCTCGCAAAATCTCTACTATTGGTCCGGGGAAAAAACTTGTAAAAAAAGTACTTCCAACCAAATAGAAAACACCGCCAACCAGTACCGTTAGTATTAAAGCGACGATTTGATTATCCGTGCGGGAGGAGATGAATAATCCTATGGAAGCATAGGCAGCTGCAATCAATATGGAAGCCAGATATCCACCAAACACAGGACCCCAATCCAGATTTCCAAGTAAGGAAACCATGATGGGGAAAGGAAGTGTCAATAACAAGGCAATCCCGATCATGCTCATCACTGCCAGGAATTTTCCCAAAACAAGTTGAATATGGTTGGTAGGCAAGGAAAGTAAAATTTCTAAAGTGCCGGAGCGTTGTTCTTCGCTCCATTGGCGCATGGTTAAAGCAGCGATCAGGAAAATTAATAAAATTGGAATCCAGGAGAATAAGGGGCGAATATCCGCTATCCCTCTTGCAAAAAATCCCTCAACACTGAAAAATATCACTGCGATTGCAGCTAAAAAGGTTCCAAGAAAAATGACAGCCAACAAAGAATTGAAATAACTATTTAGTTCTTTTCGTGTAATTGCAAGAATTTGTTTCATTGTTACCCTCACTCTGCAATGGCTAATTCGTTGAATATGGATTCAAGTGTGTGTACATCTTTTCGTAATTCTCTGACAGGCCAATTATTTTCGACGGATAATTTGAAAATTTTTGGAGTAATATCGGAATCGGGTTTGCTTTTGATGTAGTAAAGAGGAAAATCATTGGCAATGATGTCTTTCTTTACCGAAATTACATCGGATAATTGTTTGATTAACCTGTCAGCATCTGGTTGGTCTTCATCTAAAATCAAAATAGCATTATCGGAGTCTGCCAATTCAGATAATTTTGAATCCGCTTTAATCTTTCCATTCATTATCATGATCACACGTTCACAAAGGGCTTCAACCTCAGAGAGAATATGGGTGGAGAAAAGCACAGTGCTTTGTTTTGCAAGGTTCTTAATTAATTGCCGAATTTCGACAATTTGTGTCGGATCAAGTCCAACCGTTGGTTCATCCAGAATGAGAATTTCTGGTTTATGCAAGATTGCCTGGGCTAAGCCGACCCTCTGACGCATACCTTTACTCAGTTGTCCAATAAGTCTTGTGGCAACCTGTTCGAGATTGACAGCATGGATTGCCTCACGTACGGAAGATATCTGTTTGTCAGGTTCGATGAGCCTTAATTCAGCCATCATTAACAAATAATCCTGTACAGTAAGATCCGGATAGACGGGAGCATTTTCGGGTAAGTAACCAATTTTGGCTTGCACTTTTGCGCGATCCTGAACGATATCACACCCATTAATGGTTACGGTTCCATCATCTGGTTCCAGTACCCCAGTAATCATTTTCATTAATGTCGTTTTTCCAGCACCATTTGGTCCCAGTAATCCAACAATTTCTCCTCGAGAAACCTGAATACTCACTTCCTGAACGACTCTTTTTTTGGAATATTCCTTGGCTAATCCTTCACCCTTTAACGATTGCCAACTTCTTTCTTGAATCAATTGGTCTCTTCTCCTTCAATTGCCATTATATTTATTTCAACATTTCCTTCCACTCTCACTTTTCCAGTTTCAACATCAATTAAAATTTTTTCTCCGCGTAGTTGATTCCCATCCTTCTCGACAGTAGCATTCCCTTCTAATACAATAAAATTTGATCCTTCTTGATAATAGGCGCTCTTTGACTGGCCAGACCATCCTTCCTTTGCAATCACTACCGAAGATGCTAACCATTTTTTTTCATTTAAGCTATAATCAATCTGTTGAGGTCTTATTTGAAAACTATTTATCATTAATAGTGGATTACCGGTTAGAAGGATCTTTCCAGGAGATAGAAAAAAGTCCATCTTTTTGGTCTGGAAACTAAAATCCTTTCCTTTCCCTTGGATATCGGTCATTACTACCTTTTTTTCTTTTCCATAAAAAAACAAAGACTGGGAAAAAATCGTTTTGTCTTCCCAAACCACCTGGATTTCACCCTCACTTTTTGCTTCTTGCTTGACAGTATCGACTTCAAGATAAGGGCAAATCATGGTAACACCCTGCCATTGTATCGTAGACTGTCCCTTGGCGTAAATAATACCGGTTTTTTCATCAAATTCAGCCGATGAGGTTTTTAAAATTACATCGGATGAGCTTTGAACTGCTGCTATCCCTTCCATTCCCCAAAAAAATAGAAAAAAAACCAAAATTAAAGTAGGCCAAATGCTTTTTTTTCTCATAAATTCCCCTCGCTCTTCAAAGTAATAATCACCTCTTCGGGAAAAGCCAGTATTCCTCGAGATAAGTCGTACCAAAGCTTCTTTGACTCAATCAGTACATTTTTTCTCTCAACCAAAACATTTTCTATTCTCATAAATTGCTCGTTACTAAGCCACGTCAAGGACTCACCAACGATGGAACCACCTCCATCAATCTTAATGAGGTTGATATCCTCAAGTCGTGCATCAGAATTTTCAATATCCACTTGTCCCTTTTTCGCTTGAACCTGATACTGTGGTTGATTCCCTTGATATAAAAAACCTTGAACACCATTTAAATAAATATTCTCTCCATCTTTGCTGAGATCGTCAGTATGGATTTCCCATTCCTTTCCTGAATCGGATACTCTACTAATTTCAGCCTTTTCCAACTGAATAACCAGAGAACCTTGATTAATAGGGGAAGGAGAAACTAGCGCTGTTTGGAAAGTTTTTGATCCTTCCGGTGCTTTAATCCAGAAAATTAGTATCAAAACTACCAGCAAGCTCAAAGAAAGGTAAAACCATAATAGAGTTTTCCAATCATTACTCATTCTCAACATTTAATTGATAATAGACTTTTTGATAGCCATTGAGTGCCATCTGTTGGCAAATCTCACGACTCTTTTTATTATTACTTGAAAAAACCAAATAGGTCAAATTCTTATCAAGAGTATCTAACGCTTGGCTTATATCAGTTATTGCTTGATAACTAACATTGAATTTATCAGAATAAGGATTTTCATATTCTAAACGGAAATCAAGCAAATGAATTTGGGGAGAAATTTTTATAAGATTCTCAACTTCTATCGGCTGCAATCCACGATACCACATTATTCGACCTAACTTATTCATGATATTTTCGCGATTGGTTGCTCCGATAATGAAATCAACGACATTCCCCAAGGGATCGATAAAGTATGCGGTTGGAACTCCAAATATCTGATAAGCTCCGGCTAATTGGGTTTCTTGATCAAGTAAAGTCAAATAATCATAAGGAATTTTATCCAACATCTTTTGAACGGCTTCTTGGCTTTCACCGAGATTGATTGCTATAACTTGGAGACCGGCTTTATCCTTATAAGTATGATAAATTTCATTTAATAAAGGAAGCTCTTCGGCACAAAACCCACATTTGGTGGTAAAAAAGCTTATTATAATTGGCCTTCCTAAAAAATCATTTAATGAATACATTTTACCATCAAGATCGGGGAGTTGAAATTGGGGCGCCGGTTTTCCAACAGCAAATATTGAGTAGAATAATACAATCGCAAAAATGAATATTGTCAAAAAGAAAAGTCTCTTAGTTTTCATTGGACATTAAACCCCCTATTTGAAGTCATTGTTGTATATCTTTATTGAGTAGCAAACGTTCAATAATGTAGATATATTCCTTATCTTAATCAATTTTTTCTTCAAATTTTTTTCTCAAAGACAAATTTTAAAAAATTAAATAGGTATCGAATCCAATAGGGGGAACAAAAATAGAAAAAAATTTTGTTTTGAACCGAAGCATTGAAATTGGTAGTATAAAAAAAGCAAATTGCAGAAATTAAAAATTAATCCACAACCAAAAAATCAATCTCTCTACTTGAAAAAGCTCATTCACCGCTTGAAATGTCACCTAATAAATCAGCAGCTTCCCGACCCATTAATTTTTCTACAATATCGAGACCGTGAATATTATAAGTTCCACACTGAATTTTATCTTTTAAATCCTGAACAAGGTTTTCACGAATACTTGGTATTTCACGATACTTCGCATGATATCTTTTCAAATCAAGAGAAACCTGAAGCAACGAAGTATTATTAAGTAAAACATGAGTAATCGTGGATACTTCAGGATTTTTCTTCATTTTTTTTTCTTTGTATATCCCAATAACATTTTGTATTTGCGCTTCCGAAATTTTCATTTTGGCGCCTCTCATTTTCTTTTCTAATCTAATATTAATATATCGGTAGGAAGTTAAAAAAGTTTAATGGTATTTCGGTGACTTTTTGGAAAGATTGGAAAATTTTCCTTTTGGGAAAACTTCAGCTGTATCTTGGTGTAAATCATTTTTTTATGAACCTATTTCACTCATTTTATCAGAAATGGAAATGAGTGAAAAGAAATATCAATATTTTTTAATGAAATAATTATAGGTTTTATCGATCTTTTACTTGAGCTACGGCACGAATCGGAGAACCGGTACATTTAACAAATTTCAGTGGGAAGGCACAAAAAAAGGCTTCTTTTTTCAAAAGATGCTCAAGATTGGTTAAAAATTCATATATGATAACTCCGGCGGGTAAAAACACGCGGTGACCATCATAAGGTGCATGATCAATGCTCGGTGCATCGATTCCAACCCCTTTTATTTTCTGCTCAACTAAGTACTGAGCAGCTTCCCCAGATAAACCTGCATAATGCTTAAAATAATCTTCATGACCATATCGAATGCTGTCATTAGTATAAAATAAAATAATATCATTTGGGAAAACTGTAATTCCCTGCTGATTGATTGTTCTCTGCAGTTCTTCTTTTGACAGACTCTCCCCCGGTTTAAAATGGCTTATATCAATTATCAGGCACCTTCCACAAAATCGATCAACCGGTATTTCTTCGACTGATAATCCTTTCTTATCAAAATGAGAAGGGACATCGAGATGAGTCCCGGTATGCTCTACCATAAAAAAAGCAGTTGTCGCATTAGGGTGAAGATCAAGGGTAGTCCAGGTAAAAAAAGTGGGTGATGGTTGCCCAGGAAAAACTGGTGATCCATTGTAGACTGGTAGGGTTAAATCAATCCAAGTGGTATTTTCGTTTGACAGCATTAGTTTCCCTCCCTCATTATCATTTTATCTTAAATTGATGTAACATAATTTTTCCCATTTTCAATGTGATCCATTAATAAATAATAACCAACCATATATCTCCAAGGCTTAAAGCGTTTTAAAAAAACGCGACTTTCTTCTGCAGAAACCGGGGGGACCTTTTTTATAATAATGACCGATGGCTTTACGCAATCCCAAATCACCGTGAGCAACTATATCGCTCCAGGCTAAACCCGTAGGCTGATTGGGTGTTCCTGACTCCTCAATCTTGGTTAGGAATGGAACCTGGTTTTTATTTAAAAAAACTAAATAGAGGGCATCGTTAAGCCACAAGCACGAAGAATCGCTTCGCGATAGGCATAGACTCTTTTCAAGTGTTTGAGGGTAAAGGGTGCAGATGGTTCAAGAGTAAATTGCATAATAGTTACTGATGCTAAAACCCCCCCTTTTTTTAGTTATGAACCATTTTTATAAATGGATAAAAATTTCTGAAGCGATCGGTCGTAGGTTTTTTCTACTTCAGACGGAAAAAAACACGCTGGTAATTCATGATGAGACCAGTGATATTGGATACATTCACAACAAACGCCTTTTCGGGGACATGGTTCATAAGTACAGGAACAGGTCGAAGTATTTTTTTGAATTTTACACTCGCGCATACTTTTCATCCTTTTTTTCTGAAGATTTATCGGGAACGACGATTTCCTTCATTTTTATCCTGCTTTCATAGAGCAAGTAGGCGTAAATAATTTCGAAATACATCTTGATACGGTGATAAAAACCTAAGAAAGGACCATATTTTTCTTCTTTATGGTAGTGAGAAATGCCCCAAAGTGGCACCATTTCCACCTGACCTCCAAAATCACGGGCAAAATGAGTGAGAAACACTTCAACACCAAACCGAGACCAAGAAAAATCTTTAACTCTTCGTATCCATGTTCCCCGAACCGCTCGCTGGCCGTTTAAAATTGGACAAACTTTCTGGGCTAAGTCAGTTGATCCTCTCCCTCCTTTGAATACCCCAATCGTCATTACAATCGATGAATCTTTAATGATGGGCTTAACCAATTCGTAAAGATGCTTTTCGTTTAGATGAATCAGGTCAGCATCAAGAAATAAATAAATATCGCTTTCACTTTTGTTCCTTATTCCACTAATCAGCGCAGCACCCTTCCCTTTGTTTTTATTATGCCTTAATACGTCCACGGCCATACTGGAAGGGACTTGAGCGGTTCCATCTCGAGAACCATCGTCAATCACCAGGACATCATCAATGAATTGAACGTTTTTTAACACTTTTAATACCTGTGAAAGCCTTGGTTCTTCATTATAAGCCGGTACTATCGCAGTTATTGTTTGATTCTCTAACATATTAAATTCCTCATTATACCTCTTTTATTTGTATTCAATAACACGTAAAATATTATACACAAATAATCTGGAAGGAAAAGGCAAAATTGACTTCAGATAAAATTCTTATTAATCTTTATCGTCTTCTAATCGCAACTATTATCCTTGTTGTTGTTTATATTCTCAGAAATATCCTCATCCCATTTGCCCTGGGAGGAATTTTAGCCTATGCTCTAACTCCAGCAGCTCGCTATTTAAATAACCGTGGTTTTTCTTGGAAAACATCAGTATTAATTATATTTTTAGCCCTTCTCATTTTTTTTATTTTACTTTTTTTTCTAATTATACCTGAAGCCGTTTCTCAGTTTCGATCCCTCACATCCAATCTCCCTGAGTATACTTCAAAAATTATTGACATAGCCAAAACTATTGATGAACGATATCCAGCATTAGGCATATCAGAAGCCATTGAAGAATTTATGATCAATCTCAGCTCGAATTTACAATCATATCTTGCCACCATCCTGAGCAATATTGTTAATCTTTTCTCGCTTATCATGAGTATTATTTTTATGGGATTTGTACTAACTCCATTTATTCTTTATTACTTTATGGCTGATGCAGTTAAAATTCGTCGCACCTTAATCCGCTTATTTCCTTCCCAAAAGAGAAAAGAGTTTGTCAACCTCATACGTTTGACGGATAAAATAGTTGGGAATTTTATCCGTGGTCGATTATTAGTTTCTCTATTTGTTGGAGTATGCGTTACGATAGGCCTTTTTCTGATGAATATTGAGTTTTCTTTAGTAATCGGTGTCATTGCTGGTATTCTTGACATTATCCCCTATCTTGGTCCCATTGTTGGAGCCATTCCAGCTTTGATTTTTGCTGGAACTAAATCCATTTGGCTGGTATTGGCTGTAGCATTGCTTTTTGGAGGTATTAATCTCATCGAAGGAACCTTCATCTCTCCCAAATTTATGGGCAAAGAAGTTGGATTGCATCCAGTAACCGTTCTTTTTGCCTTATTAGTAGGAGGTGAATTGTTCGGAGCGTTAGGAGTTATTGTAGCTATCCCGGTAGCTGGTGTTTTAAAAGCCTTCTATCTTCACAATCGGGAACGTATTCAAAACGATATCACTTAAGCCTTTTCTTCAAATTTTTTTATTTCTTCGTCAAGAAAATGGAGAATGCTACTTGCTTTCCCATTCAGCACAAAAGCTGCTTTTTTATCGAATGGAGTTTCTTCTAAATTAATAATCATTAGTTTTTCTGCCAAAGAAGGAATCAAGTTCGCTGGCGATACTTGGAGGCTGGAACCTATCACTAACAAAGGAAATTTCTGAACCAATTTTGTTGCTTGCTCAAAACTGGATGGAAGCATATCACCAAATAAAACTACATCTGGTCGTAAAATACCACCGCACCGACAACGAGGAGGAATTTGTCCATCTCTTACAAAGGATTCAAGCTTTTCGATAGAAATTGTTCTCAGGCATTTCATGCATTGAGCCGTTCGTAAGTGACCGTGGATTTCCAACACCCTTTTTGAACCAGCCTCGATATGGAGGCTATCAATATTTTGGGTTATAACCCCTTTCACTATACCTCGGCTTTCCCAACCAGCTAAAATACCATGGGCAAGATTTGGACGGGCTTGTTTAAATTGCATAAGAACCGGAAACCCAATTTTATAAAATAATTCAGGTTGGTTGAAAAGAACCTCGGTAGAAAGGATTTCCATCGGATCATATTGATTCCATAATCCGGTTTGAGGACTACGAAAATCAGGGATTCCACTCTCAGTTGAAATTCCTGCACCGGTTAGGACTATCCAAGGTCGATTAAGCCATAAATATTCAGCCGCTTTTTTTTGTATTTCATTATGTAGGCTCATTGAAATATTATTCCTCCTAATCTTTCAATAAAAATATTTGATCATCTTCTCAATATTTTTCCAACTGAAGATGCTTTAATTTGAATAGCGTTATGTGGACACAATTCCTGGCAACAATAGCAACGGATGCAATGTTTATAGTTATGCTGAGGAACATGGTGTTTTTCTTTCCAAAGTAAAGCTTTGGGTTGAGCCGGACAGATATCTATGCAAACTCCACAAGCTTTACATTTTGAATAATCGATAATTGGTTTCGATAAAAGGAGATTCCGAAAAGACCTTAAAAAACCTTCTTTTTTATAAGATACCATCGATTCTCTTTGAACATCAAAATCTGCCTTGTAAAAATGAGAAAAATCATCTCCAACTAATTCAATAGCATTGTCCTGCCAGTATCCCAACCCTCCTTTCTCTCCTTCAAGACAAGTGGTGACCTTTCTTGGATCCAGTCTTATAAGGCGACTTAAGGTGGCATCGAGAGCAATTGGATCCCGGGAAAAAGCGATTAAACCCATTGATCGAGGTCTTCCATTTCGCGGCCCATTCCCTTCCATAACAATGATAGCGTCCATCACATAAAAATCAGGCTTGAGAAGAAGGTTCAAATCGACTAACATCCGAGAAAAATGAAGCACATCAGGAAGTTTAAAATGAAATTCACTTTTGAGCAGACCAGGAATACATCCATATTGATTTTTCACTGCGCCGGTAATCCTGGTTAAGCCATGGGTTTTCCACTTAGGAAGACTTAAAAGGGCATCGAAATTGAACAAACCTTTGGCAATAGTAAATTGCCGATTTTGTAATGCTTTTGCATAGCTTACTTCCTTCTTTCCGACAAAATCTACCATTTCAATTTTGAGATTTTTTAATGGAGTATAAATTCCGGCTTTTTTTGCAACAGTTTCGCTAGAACCAAATCCTGGTGAATCACCATATCCACAAATAAAATCATTTTCAAGGAGAATCTCTGCAACTCCCTGCAATAAGGAAGGATGAGTAGTGATTGCTTTTTCAATGCTATCCCCGGTTAGTAAATTTGGCTTCAACAGTATTCTTTTTTTATTCCGAAATATCCTTTTAACTCCACCAAAATAAGAAAAACCCCTCATCAGGGCTGTTTTTACCTGGTATAATTCGTAGCTTGGACAACCAATAAGAGCAACCTTACTCATTTATTTCCTTTCTTTTGAAAAAGTGAGTTTTTTTAAAAATATACTTTATTCTCTTGCCTAATCAAAATATGAATCGTTATAATGATTCGCAGCTAAAGATATTTAAAAAACTAAAAAAGTATATATTAAAGGGATTTTGGATATTCATAATGAAGGTAACTTCTAAAAAACTGGTATTAATCGGTCTATTTATTGCTATTGGAGTTATCCTAACCCGTTTTGCCAGCCTCAGAATTCCTGTGGGAGGAATCGAGGGAATACGGATTGGTGTTGGACCATTATCGATTATTTTAGCCGGAATTCTTTTTGGGCCATTTTATGGCTCATTTACCGGTGCAATGGTTGATATAATT
>DPKX01000129.1:855-4066 GCA_003542295.1 Candidatus Atribacter hydrocarboniphilus | reverse complement strand
CTCCCACCAGGGGAGAGGAAAGAAAAGATAAAAAGATGGGATCCTCACGCGGGAAAGCACCGCTCAGGATGACGCATCATTATAATCCGTTCTTCCTTGATGGGTGAAGGTAAGGATGAGGGTGAAATTTTTACGGCTCACGGCTCACTCTTCACGGATTTTGGCAGTGAGATTGCCAGATAGTTGCGCTCCTTGTGATGACACCCTTAGGCTCCAATGAACTCCCTCAATATTGAATTGGATGGTACAAAAGAAGATTGAAGTGGGATGAAGTGGCTTAAAAAGGCGTAAAGTCGATATGCCTCTAAGTAAGTTTCATTTTCAGGAGTGATTGCTCGGAGAAGCGGTTCGGCATATTGGCGTAAAATGCTTAATTCATAAATAAGAGATGAATTGAAAAAAATATCGGCATCTTCTTGAAAAGGAAAGATGTATTTTTCTTCGCCGGCACGAACGTGCAGCCAGGTTTTAAAGACTTCTTCAGTAGTACTCCCCCGAAATTGACTGTCTCTCACCAAGCGGCGAATCAGCCGACAATCGGTGGTTGACATTCGGTTGTGATTATCAATATTGAGCTGAGTGATGGCACTGGCGTAAATCTTGAATTGTCTTTCCTCGGGTATGTTTTTACTGAGCAAGGGATTGAGGGCATGAAGTCCTTCAATGATGATGATGCCATCATGGCCCAATTGCATTTTAGCTCCCATTGGCTCCCGGCTTCCGGTGATAAAGTTGTAGCGAGGAATTTCAACTTCCTTTCCATCGATGAGTTCTTCAATTTGTTGTTCAAAAAGCTCGAGATCAAGAGCTTCCGGGCGCTCATAGTATTGATTGTCCCAGGTTTTTATATCTTTTCTGGAGATAAAGTAATCGTCGAGAGAAATGGTCTCCGGTTTCCAGCCGTTCACTCTTAATTGGATATACAGACGCCGGGCAAAAGTGGTTTTTCCCGAGGAGGAGGGGCCGGCGATAAAGACTATCTTCAAACTTCCTCTTCTTTGAGTGATGAGGTCGGCGATTTGGGCGATTTTTTTCTCATGAAAAGCCTCGGTCATCGAGACAATTTCTCGACCTTCACCATGAGCGATAGATTGGTTCAAATCTCCCACATTTTTTATCTCCATGATTTTTGCCCACTGACCGGCTTCCTGGAAAGTGGTAAATAATTTGGGGTGAAAAACGTAGGTGGGAAGACGCTCGGGATCGGTTACCCGAGGGTATTGAAGAAAAAAGCCTGGTGGAACCATAACAAATCCAAAGTTATTTATATAACCAGTTGATGGGCAAAGAGGTCCATAAAAATAATCATAGTATTTATCCAGACGGTAAAGAGTTATTGCTGTTATGCGCCAATAGCGGAAAAGCCGATTAAGGTCGTCTCGATTTTGATGATCAAAAATACTGATAGCTTTATCCCAATCGACTATTTCTTTTTCAAATGAGATATTGGATTGAGCTAATTCTTGCATTTTTTGATTGATATTATCTAAGTGTTCGGTCGTTAAATTTCCAACTCCTGATATTTCACAAAATAAACCATCACTCATCGAATGAAGGACATGAAGCTGGGCTTTAGGATAGAGGATGTGAATACTATAACTGAGCATAAAAAGCAAACTACGAATATAGGTGCGATGTCCCTCGGGTTGGGAGAAATCCAAGAAGCATATATCGCTGGATTTATCAACTTTGGTGTTGAGGTCAACTATTTCTCCATTCAAGCGGGCTGCCATAAAGTTTTGATACGTATCTGGAAAAGAATTGCGGGCGATTTCGAGAATAGTCATGCCCGGGGTGATATTTAATTTTTGCTGATTGTTGATAGTTGCCGAACACGAGGATGCTTTCATCTCAATCACCGCCAAATATAAAATTTCTTCTGATTGACTATTATTGTACTCAGACTAGACTGCTCTGTAAAATCTGGTTCATAGGAACGTCACAAATGCTGGATTTGTGTTATCGCCAAATGAAGGTAAATTATCTATCTAAATCCGTCATTGCGAGGAACGTAGTGACGTGGCAATGACGGATTTAGATTCCTTCTCCCTTGATGGGAGAAGGTAAGGATGAAGGTGAAACCCCAAGATTCGACATGCCAAGGCATGTCGCTACATTAATTAAAGACCGGGCACAATGAATTGTGCCCCTACATAAAATATCCTTTGGCAGGGGCTTGGTTTATTAAGCTTATGGGTTTCTTTTTAACGATTGTTTTTTGAATATCTACTGTCCTCATTCTTTTTGTGTTAGGATATGATGGAATCGGGTGAATTTTTTTGGTAAGGGGAGGTAGCGAATGAAGTACTATGCTTATCATCTCTCAATGGCAGAAGACGACCTTCGGGGAGCTACTATTGCACTTATCCCTGGAGCACCAGAGAGGGTCGTAACCATTGCCCGAGAATTTGGTTCTTACCAAGAAATCGCTTTCCATCGAGAGTATCGAAGTGTTATCGCTGAGGATGGGAAGGATAGAATATTAGTCGTATCTTCAGGTATTGGAGGTCCTTCACTGGCAATTGCTATTGAAGAATTGGCGCGGCTGGGAGTTCAAACTTATATTCGAGTGGGAACTTCTGGTGCAATTCAGGATTTTATCCAAGTAGGGGACTTAATCATCAGTGAGGGAGCAGTGAGGATGGATGGTACTTCGGAACATTATGCTCCAATGTCCTTTCCTGCCTGTGCAAATTTTTCTGTTGTTACCGCTCTCAACCAGGCAGCAAAACAATTGGGATATAATTATCATTCTGGCATTACTTGTACCTCGGCAACCTTTTATCCCGGTCAAGAACGGTATGATACCTTTACCCATTATGTTATTCGTTCGCTGCAAGGGAGTTTTCAGGAATGGAAGAAATTGGGAATTTTGAATTATGAAATGGAAATTGCCACTCTTTATACCCTTGCCCGAGTATTTGGATTAAAAGCGGGTGCTATCTGTGGGGTAATCGTGAATCGGAACCAGAAGGAGGATGTTGATCTGAAAACACTTCAGGAAGTCGAGGAAAGAATGTCTCGGGTTGCAGTGCAAGCAGCAAAAATACTCCTTTCTCAAAAGAATACTTCTAATTAGTTTTAGCCTCTTTTTATGAAGGTGGTTATAAAAATAAGTTAAGATACTAAATTAGAATCTTTCCTGAAAATATCATCAAATGAATTCTTTAATCGGTCATCTTGAGGCTTCACTTTATGAAGCCGTGAGGAT
>DPKX01000129.1:0-847 GCA_003542295.1 Candidatus Atribacter hydrocarboniphilus | reverse complement strand
TATAATGATTTTTTGGATATAAACAAAAAAATGGCTTCTTACTACTCGATGATAAATCTTTTAGACTGGGGGTTGTTGAGTGTTTCTTGAAATCTGGTTGAAAAGTTTGAACAATCAATTAGGTTGGTATATTTTCTTCTTTTCTCTTCTTTTTTTAGGGATGTTAATTGGTTTCTTTTTTCAAAAACTCAAAAAACTATTTTATGTTATTTCCACTTTTTTGTTCTTTCTCATGGGAGGACAATTGTTGGCTTTGAGTACGAATCCAGTTCGATGGACCAAGAGTGCTGTTGATCATTGGTTTTTTAATCCCAAGTCAATCATTTTTTGGTTAACTATTGTTCTTGCTCTTTTTATTTCATTTCTGGTAATCTCCTCGAGAAAGGGTGATTATATCGGAAGATTTTTTTCCGGTTTTATTGTAGCCATCAATGTGTTTTATACATTAATCTGGCTATCGGAGTGGGTTGAGATAATTCGTTTTATGCGTTATTTTAGCTTTTTAGGGGTTTTGATTATTTCCATTGTTATAGGAATACTATGCATAAGCTGGAAAGGACTTCTCAGAGCCTTGAGTTCTTTGCTGGGAAGTTCGCTGCTGGTGGTTGCTTTTTGTGAAGTGTTGAAAAGACTGGGAGAAAGTGATACTTTCTTTGGGCAAAGTCCTTTTATCCTTTTTGTTTTTTTGGTTGTGGCTGTGTTGATGGATGCGGTTCAATCGAGATCCTGAGGGAAATTCAATCTATAAATGAAGAAAATAGACTGTTGTACGAGGAATTCAACCGTTTTTCGGTTGAACGAGGTGGCAATCTCATCCACCCTGCCCCGTCATTGCGAGGAACGAAGT
>DPKX01000071.1 GCA_003542295.1 Candidatus Atribacter hydrocarboniphilus | reverse complement strand
TTCTCTCAATTTTTTATAATCAATTATTCCATTTTCATCTACATCATACTGAACCGAATTAAAATATTTTCCCGAAAATGTAATTTTGGGATGACCATGGGTCAAGTGTCCCCCAGCTGAAAGTTTCATGCCACAAATTTTATCTCCGGGTTCGAGTAAAGCCATGAGTACCGCCGCATTTGCCGGAGAACCGGAATACGATTGCACATTTAAATGCTCGACTCCAAATAATTTTTTACCTCTTTCAATGGCTAAATTTTCAATCTCATCTACAATCTTATTTCCCTGATAATATCTTTTTCCCGGATACCCTTCGGCATATTTATTAGTCAAACCACTTGCCAAAGCCCTTTTTACATTCTCTGACACAAAGTTCTCACTCGGAATCAGTCTAATTGTATCATTTTGATATATTTCCTCTTGCTCTATTAAATCAAATATTTTATCCATATGTAATTTTACTCTATTTTTACAACATCCCTCTTCTTTGAATTTCCGCCTTAATTCTCTCAAAAACCTCTTCTCTACTTCCACTCCCATCTAACCACGCACATGGCCAACCCGAATTATCAAAATACCATCGGTAACTCTGTTGACATTTTCTCATCGTTTCAACCTCATCGAAAATATCAGCATCATTCTTATGATTTACTCTTTTAACCGCCTCTTCTGGATCCAAATCAATTATACATGTCAAGTCAGGTCTTAAAGTTATTCCTCTATTTACGGTTAAAAAATAATCTCTTTTTTCCACTGGTGCATAACTAAAAGTCGAAGCTTCATATCTATCTCCCAACACATAATCAAATACTTCTAACGCAGGCTTAATAACTCTTACAGTGTGATTCGCTCTGTCCGCCACAAACATCAACTGCAAGGCCACTGGATCCACTCCTTCTTCTTGCTTTTTTATAGTTCTCTCAATTAATTGACCAATTGGAGTATCTCTAGTATGTTCACGCGTAACTAAAACTTTTTTACCATTTTTCACCAACCACTCTTCAATCTTTTCAATCTGTGTTCCCTTTCCACATCCTCCAATCCCCTCAAAAACAATAAATTTCCCTTTATTTTCTTTCATTTTATCCTTTTTTCATAATATGGATAACCATTTTTATCAACCCCAGATCTCTCAAAATCATCAAAAACACCGGGTATAATCTCCTTAAAGGTATTTAAAACCTCCACCATCGTACTTCTAATTTCAAAATGGGCCGCCCTTGCCGTTCTCAGCTCAAAAACATGTCTCCATTCTCGCCAATTGGCCGTAAATACCTCCTCTGAGTTTAGCCCAAGTGGCAAAAATGATCTGGCTTCTTCAGGAGACCAACCTGCTTTTCGCAAGGATCGATAATAAATTTCCATCGTATTCACCATTTTCTCGATTGATATTTCTCCGCTCCCGTCCGTCAAATTTATTCTTTCTTCTATTTCTTTGTATCTTGGAAAAATAAATTTCAATTCTGAATTATCAACATATCTTGTCGACTCCTCCGTCACTGATGCAATTCTATGTCGATTTAATTCCCGCATCATTCCAATTGAATTATCTAAAAATTTTACTGAGATTGAAGTATGTTCCAAAACACTTTCATGTCCTCTGGAAATTAACATTTTGGCAAATTTCGTCGCACTTTCTAATGTCACTTCACCTTTTTCTGATTGATAGCTAGTTCTTCCGGCTATTTCTATTTTTAATAATTGTTGCCTTAAACTTTTACTGTCATCTAAAATCAAAAATTTAGGAATTTGTCTAATTATTTCCGCCATGGCTATTTTTAGCTCCTCAAACACATTCCAGCAATAGTCTTATCTATATCAATATTTTTCCTTGCGGTTTTTCTTCAGTTTTTATTTCAATTCAAAAGTCACCGTCAGGTTTTTATAGACCGTGGTACTTCCTGGCTCTGTTACTGCCCCTCCACCCATTCCTGAATCAAGCTTTGCATACATTGGGTAAACATTTCCATTGTTTCCACCATCATTAACACTTATTACTTTCCCCAATTTTTTTCCCGAAGCCGTGGCAATACTTTCTGCTTTATCTTTTGCATCTTTTATCGCCGCATCGTATAAACTTTTTTCTGCCGTGTTAGTCTCATCCATTGAAAAATTAGGTCCATAAACATTATTGGCCCCACTTTTTGCCAGTAAATCTGCCAAATCAGAAGCTCTATCAATATCTCTCAAAATAATCTCAATCGTATTATTTACCTGCCACTGACCTGGGTTCTGTCCCCCCTTTGGCTCCTGATAATAACTTAAACTTTGCGTTTTAATATCAGCCTCGTTTATTCCGAAATCTTTTACCGATTTGACTAAATCTTCCATTTTAGTGTTTACTTCTGTTATCGCCGCATTTTTATCCATATTTTGGGCCATCACTCCCGCCGAATAATTAGCTAGCTGATTTTTTTCCTGACTTCTGGCTTCTCCATTGACCGTCACCACCTCTGCCTGTTGCCAGATAATTCTTCCCCAGTTAATCCTGCTCCAGGGAACAATCCAAACTAATATTAAAACGAGAACCACCGTCCCAATTATTTTTTTCATATTAGTTAATTATATAATAAATGACTTTACTTACAAATTGGACATTTATCCCCACTATACCAGCAACCACACCTGGTACAATAAGTTAGCCCCTCTGTACTACCTTTTCTAAAAGTTATTCCATCGACATTTTTAATAATAATAATTCCCTCGCTCGCAAAGCGTCCACTGATACTCCTTCCTCCACAACCACCTCCGCTTACCAAAACTGTCTTCAGTTGGCCAAATAAATAATTTTGCATTCTCGATCCATACAATGACTCTGCCAATCGACCAACCACTGGTTCTACTTCTCCCCGCCTTTCCACCTCAAGTCTCGTCGCCACAAAAAGTCTAGTAATTAACTCTGCATCCACAAATATTTTTTCTCCAAACTCTCTATTAAATCTTTCCA
>DPKX01000249.1 GCA_003542295.1 Candidatus Atribacter hydrocarboniphilus | reverse complement strand
GCAACCAAACGGTGCCCTTGATCCACATAGGATTTTATCCGACAAGCTACCGACTTCACCTTATCCAGATCGGCTACCGAAGATCCACCATATTTTTGTACAATAAGGCTCATAATTGTTTCACTCGAATTCCTTGGTTCTGCCAATTTACTTCTTTTAAAAATAGATCTGTGGTACCTTTTTGAGCAAACAGTTCACTGATCTTTTCCTTGTTAGAGGTTGTGATTGGATCCCGAAGCATTAAGAGTATCGTCGAGCCCGAGCCACTAATAACTGCCTCTCCCATCCCCTTCTCACGTAAATATTCANNGGTATTTTTTGCCCTCGAAAAGGCTGATGAATAGCGTCATCCAGGGCAGCAAAAAAACCTTCCCGATCTTGACGACAAATGCACCCTACCAAATAAGCAATTCGGGATAAATTAAATATAACATCTTCCCGTGAGTAGTTAGCCGGAAGAATCTTTCTCATTTCCTCGGTAGAGAGGGTATATTCTGGAATACAGGCAATGAGATAAATATTATCAAAAAATGGAAATTTTTGATAGTGTATTTGCTCGCCATTTTTCATGGCTATCGTCAAACCACCAACCATGGCGGGAATGACATTATCGGGATGTCCTTCGATTTGGGTGGCAAAATGAATCATTTCCTCAATCGACAGCACTCTTCCATTCAACTCATTTACGGTAGCCACGGCCGCAGAAATACAAGCCGCGCTGCTTCCCAACCCCCGGCAGACTGGAATCTGGTTGAAAGCTTCAACCTTTAATCCCATTTCGGGAAAATTCTTCCATTTGGAAATTTTTTTTACCGTCCTAAAAAAGAGATTCCGTTCATCTTCAGGGAGATAGCGCTCTCCTTCGCCATGATTTCGTATGATATATTGGTTCTCTTTTATGGGTTGAACATGAACCGTATAAAAAATATCCAAAGCCATCCCCAATACATCAAACCCACATCCCAAGTTGGCAGTGGTTGCCGGTATGCTAACTTCAATCATGCTTTTCTCCGGATAACCCAAGGTGTTCAACGATTTTCTCTTCCGATGGATCCAATTCTTCAATCCGATCCCGGCATTGTTCTATAGCGATATCAGGGTCTTTGAGTCCATGGCCGGTGAGCACACAAACAACCGATTCCTTGCCCTGGAAATAACCGGCTTGATTTTTTTTCAATACACCCGCCAAAGAAGCTGCCGAAGCCGGTTCAACAAACAATCCCTCTTCCCCAGCTAACATTCTCTGTGCTGCAAGAATTTCTTCATCGGTTACTGCCTCAATGCTCCCACCCGATTCATCACGGGCATTAATAGCCCCCTTCCAACTGGCAGGATTCCCAATTCGTATCGCCGTTGCGACCGTATGAGGTTTCTCAACCGGTATCCCGGTTACCAGTGGGCAAGATCCTTGGGCTTGAAACCCAATCATCTTGGGGAGGACGCTAATTTCTTTTCGGCTAAAAAGTTCTTTAAAGCCCTTCCAATAGGCAGTTATATTTCCGGCATTGCCAACCGGAAGAGCAAGATAATCCGGTACTCCTTTCATCCAATCAACGATCTCGAAAGCCGCTGTTTTTTGGCCTTCAATTCGAAAAGGATTGATGGAATTCACCAATGCCACCGGATAATGCGAGGTTATAGAACGGACAATAGTCAAAGCCTCGTCAAAATTACCCTTGATAGCAATAACCCGTGCTCCGTGCATCAATGCTTGCGAGAGCTTCCCTAAGGCAATTTTGCCTTGAGGTATCAAGACGATACATTGAATCCCTGCTCGTCGGGCATATGCGGCAGCCGAAGCAGAAGTATTCCCGGTTGATGCACACATGATTACTTTCTTTCCTTCTTCGACCGCCTTCGCAACTGCCATGACCATTCCTCGGTCTTTAAAGGAACCAGTTGGATTCATCCCTTCAAATTTAAAAAAGAGAGACTTTAATTTCAAATGTTTAACAATATGTTGAGACCGGATAAGCGGAGTATTTCCTTCCTGTAAAGTCAATTCCGGTGTCCGAGGATTTACTGGAAGATAGTCAGCAAAATGCGAAATAACACCAGGCCAATACAAGCTCATGCCTCCTTGATCATAATTAAATAATTGTGATAAAGAATAACATAAAAACCCTTTATTTGTAACATCTTGGTTTCTATCCAGCAAGATTTTCTTTCAGATCGGTTTCATTGACAGAACAGACTAAAAATCATACTATTTTGATATCCTTAGAAAGGTAGTGTGCTATCCAATGAAAATTTCTACAAGAGCTCGATATGGATTACGATTATTAGTCGATTTGGCCGAACATTCAGGGAAAGATCCGGTTAAATTAAAAGATATTTCCCAGCGTCAGAACATTTCCCTCAATTACCTTCGGCAGCTTATCATGCCCCTGGAATCGAATAATATCGTTCGAAGCATCCGTGGAAACCGTGGTGGTTATCTCTTAGGAAAAAAACCAGAAGAAATCAACCTGTTGGACATAATGAACCTTTTAGAAGGCCCAATTAATTTAGTCGATTGTGTTCATAACAAAAACCTTTGTCAAATATCGGATACCTGTCCAACTCGAAAAATATGGGTAGAAATATCGGGAAAAATGGAGCAGTCGCTTTCTCAAAGAAGCTTAAAAGATCTCATGAAAAACAATGAAATACTCAACTAATAATTGAACAGGGGGTCAAAAAAGATTGTCCAAAAACTACCTTCTTGCCCCATTTTTTTTAGCTCTCATCGTTATTGGTTTGGGACTTTCTGGAATCGGGTCGGTCGTCCCCGAAATGACCAAACAGTTTGGTGTCAGCTCAGCTGTGATGGGACGGGTTTTCCTTTTCCATGGATTAGGATACTTCATTTCCATTATGGTTGCTGGTTTTTTAGGTGATATTATTCAAAAATCTCTTCTTCTTCGTTTGGGCTTGTTAATCAGTGCTTTAGGGTTTGCCGGAATTTCTTTTTTTACCAATTTTACCCCGGTCATTCTCAGTTTCATGGCGATGGGAATTGGGCTTGGTTTTTTAGACTGCATGGTTAATCCAATTTTAACCGAAATTTTTACTAAAAATCCCGGCACTATTCTCAACGTTGTTCATGCTTTTTACGGCCTTGGTTCCTTATCCGCTCCTCGCTTGTATGTTTTTTTGAGTCAACGACAATATAATTGGCAGAATTTTTACTCTATCGTAACGGTTATCACTGTGGTGGTTTTTATTCTTTTTCTTCTTCCTTTTCTCCCCAAAAGTCAGGGAAAAATGGGCTTTCGAAATATCTTAAAAATTTTCCGCTATCGAGCTTTCTGGTTTATGGGAGCGATAACCATGTTTTATTCTGGTGGAGTAACCGTATTAAACGGATGGATCGTGTCCTATTTTAAAGAGAAAGGACTATCCGTCCCCGTTGGAGCAGTTTACCTATCCTTTTTTTGGCTGGGGTTAATGGTTGGCCGTTTTGTTCTTTCCTGGATGGCTGATCGAATCGGACATCTCCGCATGATCCAACTCAATACCATTGGAGGAATAATTTTTGTAATTTTAACCATCAGTCTTCCCATATCGGCAATTCTCACACCCACCCTTCTCTTCTTTACCGGCTTCATGCTCTCAACTATCATACCAACTACTCTTGCTTATGCAGTTGTCAATTATCCAGAGACAGCTTCAACGGCTTCGGGATGGGTCTTAACCAATAACGGAATTGCTACGCTCTTTTTCCCATGGTTTGGAGGGATTTTAGCTTCTTATACCAGTTTCCAAACGACCTTGTTGTTAGTTCCGGTTTTACTTGTCACCATGCTTGCTTTTCAGTGGTTATTAGCTGGAGAAATCAAAAGAGCTCAAAAATCCCCAGTTAAAAGCGCGGTTAACGGCTAATAGGCATACACCCTTCCATAAGGACGAGTGGTGGTTGGAAAAACTTTGACAAAATCATCCCTTTTAAAGTCTGGTATTTCCAGGTCAAGATCTTGAGAAAACTCGTTCAGGTAGGAAGTGATTTCGTCATAATCTTCGGGAGTCGGCTGCTCAATGCCGATTCCTAGACCAGCTTGCTCCGGCTGGAATCGACCGCGAATAAATAATTTCCCTCCGTGCATTCCCGAAGCGATGAACTTTCCCACCGGAGAACAACTTGAATCATAACCAAGACCTAATACAACAATTAAACCCCCAGCCATATACTCGCCAAGAAAATCCTGGCTTGATCCACCGATAATGATAACTGGATAGTCGTTTAGATATGATTTCATGTGAATTCCAACTCGATATCCAACA
>DPKX01000120.1 GCA_003542295.1 Candidatus Atribacter hydrocarboniphilus | reverse complement strand
ATAGATTACCAAAAACCGAAGTTAAATATACTATTTCCTCCACTTTCAAGGTATTCTTAGTGTATGAAAGGGATTGTGACACAGTCTGAATGACAATTTTATATTGGTATTTTCATCCTCATCTGGTGCCACAACGCTACACGAGGATTAATTCTGTATCGACAAATAAAATAGCTAAAGAATTATTTTAACATAGACTGAATAATCCAAACACAATAAATAAATTTAAGAAGAAAATTACTTCAACCATTTGATAGGATTATCTTCCTGGGCATTGGTTCCCACCCTAACTTCAAAGTGTACGGCTGGGACATTGGTTAAGCCGGTTTCTCCAGCTAACCCAATTGTCTGTCCTCCCCTTACCATATCTCCCGGATTTACTTGAATTGAATCAAGATAAGCATACATGGTTACCACATCTTGACCGTGGTCGATTAAGATAGTTTTCCCATAACCTCGTATGCTTCTAGCTAATAAAACAACTCCGTCCTGAGCTGCATAAACATTATCACCCCGACTGGCAGCAATATCAATACCAGGATTAAATACTTGAATTTGGTAAACTGGATCTTTCGACATCCCAAAGTTTTTAATAATTTTCCCACCACTCACCGGCCAAAAGAAACGTCCCATCTTAACCGGTGGAAGATTCTTAGTTGAAGCAGCAGAACTCTCTCGACTTTTTTTAAGTTCTTTTTGAAGCTGGGAAATAAGATTGGTAACATTTTTTTGGGCAGCAACTAACTCTGCAAGGTTATTTTGGAATTTCTTTTTATCAACTAATAACTGGTTGAGAAGAGTTTTACGGGTTTCTTCAAGTTTTTTTACATTTTTCTCATCAAGAACTAACTTCTCCTTTAACACTGCTTCTAATCTAATCTTCTGTTCAATTTCTTTGAGCTTATTTTGTAGATTTTGCCTTTTATTGAGATATCTTGAAATATTACCCATCTCATGCTCGCTATACTTCTTGAAAAGATACCATTGTTCCTCAACTTCTGCTGGATCACTGCTTCCTAAAAAAACACTCCAAAAGTCAAAGTTAACGTTATTTTTATATGCTCGAACCATAGCTTGTGAAATTTTTGTTTTACTTGAAGAAATATCTTGGCTAAGCCCTTCAATATCTTTACGAAGAAGAGCTCGATCCTTTTCCAGCTGTAAAATCCGATTTCTCGAAGTTGTTATATCATTCTCCAATTTCTCGATCTTATTTTCTATGTTATGTATTTCAGCAGCCACATTTTTTTGGGTCTTTTCTAATTTTTTTAGCTCTTGATCCAACTTTGCTTGTTCCGATTTCATTTTTTCTAATTCTTTTAATTGAGTATTTATCTCGGCTTCAATATCATTGCCAAAACATTCTGGACTATTTAAGAAAAGAAAAAGGGCCGGAATTATGCAAACGATTATGAGAAAAGAGAGTTTTCTCATCTTAACACCTCCTTGAGCACCGAATTACAGGCAATAAGACTCCCTAAAATACCAATTATCCCGCCCATAAAGGTATCGACTACTAAGAGGGGAGCCATGATATCGGTGAGGTTTATCCATGGAAAAAAAGGAAATGCAGCATGAAGAAAATCAAGGAGAAAATGAAATACCAATATACTCAGAAAAAATGCCGAAATGCCAGCAAACAAACCTTCAAAAAAACCCTCAGTAATAATTGGACGCCGTATAAAAGTTTCTGTCGCTCCAATTAAATGAAAAACTCGAATTTCTCCTTTCCTGGATTGAATGGAAATCCGTATTAAATTAATAATGACAACCAATGAAAATATAAAAACCAAAAAGAGCACTATGCTTCCAACACTTAAAAGCATGTGATAAAACCTTACAAAAACATCGACATTTTTACCACCATAAATCACATCATCAAATAATCCGGTATTTTTTACTTGATTAGCCAATTCTGGAATCGATTCTACCCGTTTCGGTGTAATCTCTACTGAAAGGGGAAAAGGATTTTCATCAACCGGAAAATCTTCTGGTGTTAGTTCAAAGTATTCAAGAAACTTCTTCTGGGCATCTTCTTTAGAAAGAAAAACGATAGAGCTGACGTTGGGAAGATTTTTTAACTTCTGGACAGTTTCTTGAGCCTTTTCGTCAGTGATTTCAGATTGAAAATACGCTTTAATGGTAAAACTCTGAGCTGAAAACTTCCCCATTTTTTCCATTTCTAAATAACCAAAAATAAAAATGTTCACAATCAGCTGAGTAAAAAAGATGCTTAGAAAACCAATCAATATCAGGGATGGTCGCTTTCGTAAATTATAAAATGCATCTCGTACAAAACCCAAAGTTCTCCAGCCCCTTCTGATCTCTTGTTGGAATTAAAATCCAGTTTTAACTCTTACTCGACTATAACGATCGGTTACCAAGTGTCCCTGATCAAGTTGTAATATTCGACCAGAGAAACTTTTTAACAACCGATCATTATGTGTGGAAACAATTACACTGGCTTTTTCTTCCCGACAATAAAGATATAAAGTCTCTACCATTTCATATGCAGCGTATTGATCAAGATTCCCAGTTGGTTCATCGGCCAAAACCAGTTGTGGTTGATGGATTAAAGCCCTCCCCAAACACAATTTTTGCTTTTCTCCCCCTGACAACCATTCTACTAAATGATGCTTACGGTTTTCCATTTCCAACATGGCTAAAATTCGGGCACTTAGCTTGGAAATGAGATGCTTTTTGATTCCCATAATTTGCAAAGGAAATATGAGGTTTTCATATACTGTCCGGGAAGGTATGAGTTTTAAATCTTGAAAAATTATGCCTAAATTTCTGCGAAGAAAAGGCAGATAACCATCGTCTAAATGATTGATGTGGATATCATCAAACCAAATATCACCCGAGGTTGGAAGCTCTTCCCGGTTGATTAGTTTCATTAAAGTTGTTTTCCCAGCACCAGTAGGGCCAACTAAAAAAATAAATTCACCTTCTTCGATCGAGAACGAAACGTTTTGAAGGGCTTTAACCCCACTGGAATAAATTTTATATACCTTGTCAAAACCTATAAATGCCATTTTTTAGATTTCTCTACTCTACTCTTCTTTGAACTTTTCTCTTCAAATGAGCTCAATCCATACATCTTTTGGTCATTATACCATTTACCGTTATACAATGATGAGCGAGGAGCGTTAACTCATCAACTACCAATCTATTTATCCATAGCTTATTGCCCACTAGGCTTGTTCAACCCTTCATTATTTTATTCCCAATCTCTCTTTTAAAACCATCCAACCAAATCTTAAAAAAGCTGGAATAACTCTTTTCAAGCGATGCGGTTCGGAAGCTATTCGATAGAGCCATTCTAATTTCATTTTTCGAAACAATGAAGGAGCCCTTTTTTTATCCCCACAGAGCACATCAAAACTCCCACCTATTCCAATCATAATCGAGGCTTGAAGGAAATTTCGATTCTTATGAATCCACAATTCCTGTCGGGGAGAACCTAAACCCACCAAGAGAATATCCGGCTTCGATTGATTTATATCTTCGATAATTGGGAAAGAATCTTGAAAATATCCGTGATGAAAACCTGAAATAAGGGTTTTGGGAGCATGTATTTCAAGGTTTTTCACTAATCTGGTTACAACCTCTGGAGAGCTACCCAAAAAATAAAAAGACCATCTTTTCTCTTGCCCGACCCTGAGAAGCTCTTCCACCAATTCAACCCCTGGTATACGGTGCTGGATGGTTATCCCTAATATTCGAGCTGCTACCAATATTCCATTCCCATCAACAATCCTTAAATCAGCGCTATGCAAAGCCTGATAAAACTCTCCATCAGTTGTTTGCCGCGCAACCATTTCAGGATTGAGAGTGATGATGTGAGCTTTCTGACCTGATTGAATTGCCTCAGAAATAAAGGAAACTAAATCAGAAAAGGAGTAATCAGAAATTAAAATACCTAATAATGAATGTTCTGATGACGATCCCCCGTGCATGGAATATTTATTTTCCTTTCAGTTACCATTATCCTTTTGTTCTAATATTTCTCGCAGCCATATCCGGCTTTGATCATCAAGTCGTCTTAATTGATTTTTGATTTCAATATTATTTTTAAAAATATCTTCACATTGTTTATATAATCTAAAAAAGGTTTCTTCCGAGAGATCTTGCCATAACACCAAGTTTCTCTTCCCCCACCAATTGGCAAAGGACTCAATCTTTGGATCAATATTCAAGGCATACCAAGGAACATCCATCATGGTGGATAAAATTGCCGGATGAAGTCTCATGGTGAAAACCGCAGCGAGTTGATGAAAATAAGGTTGGATTTCTTCAATTGATTGAAAGTATTTCCATTGACAATTAATCTGATTGGCAATTTTTGAAGCAATTTTATAATCATATTCAAAGTGAAAGGCAACGATTTCAATCTTTTCTGGGATTCTTACCTGGAGGTATTTTAAAGCATTAACGAATAGTTCCTGGTTAGCTAAACTACTGTCTCGAACAAAAAAACCTACCGTTGTTTTGGTATGAGTAATATTTAAAACATTTTCATCAATCGAAACTACCGGATCGACTCCAATTTTTATTCTATTACTGGAACCACTTAATCTTTTTACCAAATCTGCACTTTCTTGATCACGGGCAACAAATAATTTCATTCTTTTAAGAATAAAAGCTACCATCTTCTGACTTAAAGCTCTATGGAAAGGGCCTAACCCACAACGATAAAACAAAAGAGGACGACGAAAAATTAACGCCCAACCTAATAAAAAAGAATAATATATTAAAGATCGAAAACTCGTTGAATCTTGCAGAAGACTCCCTCCCCCTATGAGAACATAATCGCTTCTGGCAATTTCTCTTAAAACTGTAATTATTTTTTTTCGGAAAACGACCAATAGATTGGAGAAGGAACGAGGGGAAAATTGACTATTCTGAGTTAAAACCGAGTAATAAAATGAATAGGGGGCCGCTTTAGAAATAACTTCCAAATCATTGATTATCGATCGAAGAGAAAGCTCGTCTCCCCAATTACCAAAACCATAATACCCGAGTAAAAATATTTTTTTTTGAGTATCTTTCATATTAAAGCGGTTTATATATTTGTTCTTTTTTTCTAAGCATCATTCTCTCCAAACTGACTCAGCCATTTCCATATCCAATAGGCAATCCGGACAACAATATAGTAGAAAATGAATACCACCAAGCTTAGTATAAAGGCATTAAAGAATCGAAGAAGGATAAAAAGAAATGGGGTATGGATATGGCAAAAAGAATTGAAGAAGGTGATAAAACCAATCGTTACCCCAAGCCAAAGCACAACCTTAAAAAGAGGTTGATAATTATAACGGCGGAGGGAAAGAAGAATCCATAAAGCCGGGTAACCAATCATAAATTCTTTCGTTCGAGGTCTCATAAAGAGTGATCTTTCCAACCAAAGCCTCATTTTACTTTCCAACATCCCGGCTGGAAGCAATGGAAAGTTACCTGAACGGGTCAAATAAACCACAAATCCCCCAGCAAGAATCA
>DPKX01000018.1:2019-8660 GCA_003542295.1 Candidatus Atribacter hydrocarboniphilus | reverse complement strand
ATCTGGTGCTGCATAGCAGCATGAGGGTCTATCCTAAATACACCAATCAATCTTCTTGGTATGGATGCTTGTTTAATGGCCATGGTAGAAGTAGCCTTTGAAGTTCGGAAAAGCTCAAACCTTATGGTAGCATCTCAAAGTTGTTCTATATAATAGAACTCATGGTTTTGATGTGAAATATTNNTCATGGTTTAAGCCTTTATTTTCCCTATAAATCCTATAATCCACAGTATGAACTACTCGCCTTTAATCGTGATACGTCGTGGAATCAAGTTATTCAAAAGTTATTTGCCTTGAGAAAAAAATAGTTTTTTTTCAATAATTTGGAATTAGGGGCTTTTCATTTTTTCAATAATTTGTTATGGTATTTTGAAAAGATAGATTTTATAGGTTTAAGTCTTTTTTTTAAGTTGTTTTATTTCTTTACTTTTTTTCGGTAAAGTTGTAGTCATTTTTGCTTTTTTATCGTATAGTATTTATGAATGCATGAAAAACAAGACGATCTCGTCTCAAACTCCAAAGGGCAATGAAAGGAGGTGCAACGAATTGGTAGGCCCAGGAGAGGAGACGAAGAGAGTAGCTGGAAGCCTGAAACACAAGAGGGATCGAAAGAGGAAACATGGAGACTCTTGAATGACCCCTCCTTGGAAGGGCAGACAGCTCAATATAATTTCAAACAACTACCAAGGAGGCAATATCATGAAGAAACTGCTCATTGCATTCGTACTCGTTTTGGCTTTAGCTATTCCGGCTTTGGCCAATCCTTTTGTGGATGTGCCCTTGAATCACTGGGCATATGATGCCGTTCAGACTCTGGCTGCCAAAGGGGTGGTCATCGGATATCCCGATGGGACCTTTGGCGGAAATCGGGCTTTGACCCGGTATGAATTTGCTCAAGCTGTGGCTCGTTGCTTGGCCTATATGGAACAGTATGTTGACGAAGCAGGTTTAGCCACTCAAGAAGACATTGCCATGCTCGAGAAACTGATCCAGGAATTTGCTGATGAACTGAAGAACCTCGGTGTCACCGTTGAAGACCTCAAAAGAGCTCTGGGTGAAAACAGCCAGGCGATCAAAGCTTTGGAAGACCGAGTCGCTCTTCTGGAAAAATACGCTGAACCAGTGAAAGTGACTGGTGATTTCACTGCCACTTACACTGCTTACTTCCCAACTGATACTGGCAAAACCGATGCTGCCTGGGAAGATGAAACCAATCTCTACATCGCCGCCACCATCAATGACTACACCACTGCTGGAATCACCTTAACTGCAGCTAATTCACTCGGCTATGGTGATGCTCCAGCGGTCACGGCTGATAATTTCTGGTTGATCTACCAGAAAGACGAGTGGTTCATTCAAGTGGGTGAAATTCGTCAGAACATGCTCGGTCTCGGTTTGGTGCTCGGTGATTACCAACCAGACGATCCGGATGATGATCGGGATTATGACCTCGATTACGAAGGATTCTATGTCACCTATATCCCAGAAGATAGTGATGTATCGTGGAAAGCTTTAGGCGACCTCAACGAGTTCTATGCCGTTCGTGCCGAATGGGAAGACGTTAGTGTGATGGCCACCTGGATGCCAGAAGGCACTGAGTTCTATAACGTGGATAGCGATCTGGTAGTCAGTGCTGATGTCCGGACTGACTTTGATGATTCCGATGTCATGCTCACCGTTGAAGGTGCCTATGCCGCCCTCTCGGGTGCTTATGGTGTGGCTGGAGAAATTGAAATCAAAGCCTCAGATGATGCCACCATCACCGTTGATGGTCACTACATCACCGATGGGTTCACTCCGGCTGATGCTACCACTACCACCACCAGTGCCTTTTCCGATGATGAAATGGGCTTTGGTGTCGGTGCCAGCTTTATTCTCTCCGGAGATGAAGAAGGCGACGACAGCTGGACTTTGGATCTGTCCTACGACTGGGCAGCGGCTATTTCCACTGGCGACATGGTCACCAACGAAGTGGAAGGAACTGTGAACTATGTGCCCTTCGAAGCGGCCAAGGGTGAAACTGGAGTCATTCACGGTCTGTATAACTTAATGGATAGTAGCTTCAAGGTCTATGGTGCTTACTTGAATTACCCACTTGATCTTGACAGTGAAAACAACGAAGCCTACTTCAGTGTGAGAGGCCAGTACGATTCAGCCAACGCTGAAATCACTGCTGTGGGTGCTTTGGCTTATGAATGGATCGAAGAAAAGACCACCCTCACTGTTGAAGGTCGTTACGACAGCGTCACTCCAGCTAGCGTCCAGCCCTGGAGCGCGATGGCTGAAGTAGCTTGGGAAATGGCTGACAAAACCAATCTGACCTTGTCCTATGAAATCGGGACCTGGGAAGATGAATACGACGATAACTGGACTGGGAATATTGTTGATAACGCTGGTACTCTTACTGCCGAACTTTCTGTCAGCTTCTAAACTTAGTATTATCTGTAACCTCAAAACCCCTGGGGAAAATCCCCAGGGGTTTTTTATTTTCTCTCCCTCGTTCTTTATTGCACCTGATAAATATATCGACATGCCAGACATGTCGAACTCTAGGTTTTCCTACTTATTTGGTGCCACAACATGGCATAAGGGTCTGCTCCCTGCTACTCATTTTATCTTCTTAATATTGTAATAATCCGTGGCATGAATGCCGTTATTATGCTAAAATCTCTCTCATGGACTGGAACAGTTTAGTATGTACTTTAAGCGATAAAATTCGCTCCCAATCGAGTCAACGTTTTATTGAAACTGTTTTAAAAAAACACCCGGTTGAACTCTATCTACCGGAAAATACCTTTTTTGAAGGGTCTATTCATGTCGAAGGCTTGATTCGTTTAGAAGGGAAGGTTAATGGAAAGATACAATGCCCCATTGCTATTATTGCTGAAAAAGCTTTAGTAACCGCCGAAATTGAGGCCAATTGTCTTTACATTGAAGGACATTTTCGGGGGATTGCTCGGGTTTCTTTTCTGTACTTATCTAAACTGGGTCAATGTGAGGGAAATATTAAAACTAACTGTATCTTTGTCGAAGAAGGAGCACGGATGCAATCCAAAGTTTCTATTGAAAAAAGAGACAATCCACCCCAATCCGAATTAGTCACACCTTCAGAAAATCAATAATCAGGTTTAATTTTTTATAACAATTTATTTATATTTAGAATGTACCCTCAAGTTAGTTTTTAGCATTAAATGAGGATAGACCTTCATGCTGCATAGCAGCACCAGATAGGGATGAAAATAGGTATCCCCCTCACCCTGACCCTCTCCCACCAAGGGGCGAGGAAAGAAAAGATAAAAGAAAAGATAAAAGATGAGATCCTTACGACTTCGAAAAGCGAGGGCTCAAGATGAACGATTAAAGAATTCATTTGATGGTATTTTCAGAATTGAATATAAATTATTTGTTTGAGTTAAAAGAATCTTGAAGTCGGGTTTTTAATCGGGTGTACCTTTTAAGCGGCTGGTTATTACGAACTGCAATTGCAATTGCTTTTTTATTGCCCACTAAAACCACCAATTTTTTACCACGGGTTATCGCTGTATAGAGAAGATTCCTTTGTAACATCATGTAATGCTGGGTAAGCAATGGAATAACAATGGCCGGATATTCACTCCCTTGAGACTTATGAATGGAAATTGCATAGGACAAAACAATTTCGTCAAGTTCAGAGAATTCGTAATTAACTTCTTTCCCGTCGAAATTTATAGCCACTTCCTGAATTTCACGATCAATTTTGGTTATTTTACCAATATCCCCATTATATATGTCTTTATTGTAATTATTTCGAATTTGCATTACCTTGTCCCCTAGTCGAAAAATGTTTCCACCGCGGTTGATTTCGGCTTTGGAGGAGGGATTCAGACTTTTTTGTAATTCGACATTGAGGTTGGCTGCCCCTATTAAACCACGGTGCATAGGCGAAAGAACTTGAATATGTTCTAAGGGATGGAACCCAAAAGTTTTTGGGATTCGGTGACAACAGAGATCCAGAATAGTTTGCAAAGCCTTTTCTGGTTCATCGCAAGGGAAGAAGTAAAAGTCCTGAGGTTTACCAGGTGAAAAGTCAAGGAAAGGGAATTGACCATGATTGATGCGGTGAGCATTCAAAATAATTAAACTATCTTGCGCTTGTCGAAAAATTTTTGTGAGCCGCACGGTAGGAATCACTTCAGATTCTATCAAATCACGAAGTAAATTCCCCGCTCCTACTGAAGGAAGTTGGTCAACATCTCCAACTAAAATGAGAGTGGCATTTGGAGGGATAGCTTTGAGAAAATGATACATTAAAATCGTATCGATCATCGAGGTTTCATCAATAATAAGTACATCAGCATTCAAAGGATTTTCATGATTTTTCTTAAACTGGTTATCTTTAGGAGAATACTCCAATAGCCGATGAAGAGTTTTAGCTTCAAATCCAGTTGCTTCAGTCATTCGTTTGGCTGCTCGACCGGTAGGCGCAGCTAAAAGTATTTGATAACCCAATTTTTTATACAAGCAAATTATGGCCTTAATTAGAGTGGTTTTCCCGGTACCCGGTCCTCCAGTTATGACCAGTACTTTTTCAGATAGTGCAGCGTGTAAGGCTTGCTGTTGACTTTCATCTAAGTTAATACCCAATTCTTTTGATACAATTTGGTGAGTTTTCCCCAATCCAAACAGTGGAATAGTTTTGGGAAACTCAATGAGTGCTTTTAGCCTGTCTACGATTCCGGTTTCGGCAACATGGAAGGGAGTAAGATAGACTCCTTCTTCATGATCGGATATTTCTTCAATAAATACCGAATCTTGGCAAGATAAATTTGAAAGGGCTTTTTTTGCTTCATTTTCCTCGACATCAAGGATTTCACGACCTTTTGATAAGAGAACCGAGGTTGGAACGTAAACATGACCATTTTCAGCAAATTTGTTAAGGGTGTAAAGTATACCGGCTTCAATTCGTGCCGGTGCGTCCTTGGGAAGGCCTAATTTTTGTGCAATTCGATCAGCAGTGATAAAACCGATTCCGAAAATATCAGTTGCTAATCGATAGGGATTCTCTTGAACGGTTTTAATCGAGTTCTGTCCATATTGTTTATATATTTTTACTGCATAAGAAGGGCTTACTCCGTGTTCTTGAAGAAAAATCATCACATTTCGGATATCCTTTTGCTCATCCCAAGCTTTTTTGATCATTGCTATTCTTTTGGTTCCAATCCCTTCAACTTCTTGCAATTTTTGAATATCCTTTTCGATAATTTCCAACGTATTGGTTCCAAACTTATTAACCAACCTTTTCGCCATGACTGGACCAATGCCCTTAATTAGACCGGAACCTAAGTATTTTTCTACACCTTTTACTGATGCCGGGACAACCGATTCATAAGATTGAATCAGGAATTGCTCACCATATTTTGGATGATTTTTCCATTCCCCTTGAAGTTTTAAAATCTCTCCAGGAGTTATGGATAATAAATTGCCAACAATAGTGATGAGTTCCCGGTTTCCAGGAACTTTCATCCGGGCTATGGTATAGCCGTTTTCTTCGTTATGAAATGTTATTCTTTCAACTTGTCCTTGAATTTCCATGTAGCTTTTACCTTGAATATTCACTTGATTTCATTATAAACCATTAGAAAATGTAGATTACTTTATATTGATCATTTTAATTGAAGCTTTTAAAATCAAAAACCCAAGAATCAAGACTCCCTTTTATGCCTTTTAAAATCCAGCAAAACTTAGATTTTACTAAGTAATAGGGAAGAATATTGGAGGTTAATGGTTATCTGTTAAAGAGCTAAAAAAAGATTGAAAAATAATACTTAGAATAATTGGAGGTTAAAAACATGAAAGAAAAACTTGTATTCCCTGATTTTCAACTCAAGGGTTATAACCCAGAAACCCAAAGAGAAGAAGAGTTTTCTTTAAGCAGTTTTCAAGGAAAATGGGTTATATTTTACTTTTATCCTCGAGATGCAACCCCAGGTTGCACCAAAGAAGCAATTGTTTTTACTGAAAAGTTAGAAGAAATTCGTTCCAAAGGAGTAGAAGTAGTTGGTGTGAGTACTCAATCGGTGGAGAGTCATCAAAAATTTGCCAAAAAATATAATTTGAGGCACATACTTTTAAGTGATAATGGGAGCTTGTCAAAAAACCTTGGTATTCTTGGGGCAAATGGTACAGCGGCGCGGACTACCTTTTTAGTTGATCCCCAGGGATTTATTGTTAAAGATTGGAAAAAAGTTAAAGTTGCCCAACATGTTGAAGAGGTTCTGGAAGCGATCGATGAACAATGCAATTGTTAAAACACATTTAATTCATAAGCCTCTTATTGATTTTCATGACTGGTTTTATGTTTTTATTGAAAAAAGAATGAATCGATTCGTAGTCCAGGTTGACTTTGGTGACGGAAAATCTCGGCAGGTCGCTACCAATAATCCTGGAAGATTATTGGAATTGATGGTTCCGGGACGAAAGGCGGTTTGTATTTCTAACCCTCAAGGCAAAACTGCTGGGAAGCTTATTGCAATCCAAGATGATTTTGGGTGGGCTTTTATCGATACCTATTTTCAAATGAGAGCATTTGAAGTGGCTGTACAAAAGAAATATATCCCCTGGTTAGAGGGATATTCTTTCCTAAAAAGAAATCCCCGCTTAGG
>DPKX01000018.1:0-1950 GCA_003542295.1 Candidatus Atribacter hydrocarboniphilus | reverse complement strand
CCTGATTGTCCTTCAACGCGTGGGCAAAGACATATCAAAGAATTAACAAAATATGCTCAGAGTGGGGGAAAAGGATTAATAATATTTATTGCATCATTAGCTGAAGTTGATGCTTTTCGCTCTGCTGAAGATGGTGACCTGGAAGTAGGGCGATTATTACGTTTAGCGATTAAGTCTTCACCATTGGAAATTCGAGCGTTGTCATTGCTGTATGACCCTGAAAGTGGTTTAAAAATGGGGAATCATGATTTACCGGTAATCGTTCAATAATTAATAACCTGAACGGCAATCAATGCCAAATAATGAAAAAATTTTGCTTTGGGCATGGAAAATTAGTTTTCCAATATTTTGCTTCTTCCTTTCAAAGTGAAAATTAGAGATTTTTTATTTTTTTTTCATTTCATAATTCGTTATTCAGAATCTAAATATGTAGTTCAAAATATTTATAGGATAAGTTCATAGAAAGCTCGATTGCATCAGATTTGATTTCTAAAAAAAGAATCGAATCAGAATGAATCTGATATGCTAAAATCATTTAGGTTGAGTCTCGGTTTTTAATAAACGATCGCCGGAAGAAGGCAAGGGAATGGATCTATCAACCCTCATTTTCTATGTTATTGTGTTGAGTCTTCTTGGGATTTCTTTTTTTAAAGATAGAAAAAAGACAGTTGAAGCACTCCTCAAAGCCTGGAAAAGCTTCATTGTTTTATTACCACCTTTTTTAACCATAATTTTTCTTTTGGGGTTTATAGTGGTTTTCATCCCCGAAAAAACCATTGCCTTATACATTGGTGAGGAAAGTGGGTTTCTTGGATTTCTAATTTCATCAATCGTGGGAGCAATTACCCTAATACCAGGGTTTGTTGCCTTCCCAATGGCAAAAATGCTTCTTGAAAATGGAGCAGGGATTGCCCAGATGGCGGTATTCATTTCAACCTTAATGATGGTAGGCATTATAACTGCACCCTTGGAAGCCAGTTTTTTTGGGTGGAAAGCAACGATGGGAAGAAATCTTATGGCCTATTTTTTCTCCTTTGTCGTTGGATATGGGGTATGGCTGGTGGTGAATATTTGAAAAAATTATCTTGGAAAAGCTTTCAAGGATTATATATTATTGGCATTATCAGCATATTAGTTTATTTTTGGCTTCCTCGAGAGGGATTACGAGTTTATCGGGTGGTATTTAACAATATCCTGTTTATGCTGGGTATTATTCCACCGATATTCATTTTAGTTGGTTTGTTTGATGTTTGGATCCCTCGTGAAAAAGTGACTCGCCACCTTGGTGATCGTTCCGGGTTGAAAGGAACGGGCATATCAATAGCCTTGGGAGCCTTGGCGGCTGGACCACTCTACGCAGCGTTCCCAATCGCAGAAGTGATGCTTCGAAAGGGAACCAGCTTAAGGAACATATTCATATTTATTGGTGCCTGGTCGACGATGAAAATTCCTATGCTCCTCTTTGAAATTCAAAGTTTAGGACCTCGTTTTGCTATAAGCCGTTATGCCATGTCATTTTTAGGAGTATTCTTAATAGCTTTCTTTCTTGATAAACTTCTGGTGGATGACGAGAAAAAAAATATTATTGAAAAATTTCAATAGAATTTAGGGGGAATAAAAGCAAAAAACCATGAAAATAGACCCGATTGTTTTTACCATTGGCCCATTAGAAGTTCGTTGGTATGGCATTGCGATGGCTGGGGCTTTGCTATTTGGGATTTGGTATTTAGTTACCAGAGGAAAATCCAAAGGATTAAACCAGGACCATCTAGTGGTGATGAGCTTATTAGTGATGATATTTGGAATAGTAGGAGCTCGTCTCATGTATGTAGCAGCCAATCATCCCAACTGGTTTTGGGAAGAACCCATTCGAATATTGAAAACCTATGAAGGTGGACTGGCTTGGCATGGTGGATTAATTGGCGGTGTCGTGGCCGCCTATTTATATTT
>DPKX01000240.1:4283-5529 GCA_003542295.1 Candidatus Atribacter hydrocarboniphilus | reverse complement strand
GTGTATTGACCGGTGAGGCCAATACTTCGGCGGATTTCCTGAGGTTGGGTTTTAAGGTTATAACCATTGACAATCACCGTTCCGCTATCCGGCTTTAACAAGGTGCTTAGTATGCGAATAATTGTTGTTTTTCCAGCACCGTTGGGACCCAGTAAAGTTAATACCTCACCTGGTTTGACGTTTAAATTGACTCCTTTGAGTACATTTATTTTTCTAAAAGATTTTCTAAGGTTTTCTATTTCAATTGCGTAATCGCTCACTATCTCCCTTCCTTCCTTATAATTTGGCCATTTCCTTTATAGTAAATTACTAAAATTTTATCATTGAATTTTGAACAAGAAACCCTTTATTTTTAAAAAAACAACAGCTTAGACCTGCCCTGTTGTTGGCCATATTCACTTTAAAGTCGAAAGCCAGTTTCCCACTCCTTCGGTTGATTCAATTTCCAATCTCATGATCAACCCCCATGTCACTTGGTGGCAATAGTTGAGGATGAGAAAGCTGATTGGGAAAGGTGGAGAAAAAAGAAAATATGAAAAGATGAGATCCTCTCGGCTTTGAAAAACGAAGCCTCAGGATAACGCATCATTATAATTCCTTCTCCCTTGATGAGAGAAGGTGAAGATGAGGGTGAAAGCCAAGATTCCACATGCCATGGCATGTCGTCACATTAATCGGAAGCAATAAATTACGTTTCTGCAGAAAGACATTCTTTTGTAGGGATTTGATTTATCAAGCCCGCTGGTTTTTACTATTGGTTCAAAATTTCTATTCATTATAAATAAAAGATCACGACAATGCTTGTCAATATATTTTCCGATTGTTATTATATATTTCGGAAGGAATGAAACATTCAATATCTATTCAGAGGAGGCTAAAAATGGCTTTTAAAGCGTTATTTATAGCAAAAGCTCCTGATGCCGATTACAATACTCATCAAAGCATTATTGATACGGGAAAGTACCGGCTTTTAACAAGTGTTGTGAAAAACCAGGAAGAAGCGTTGAAAGTAGCCAAAAGTATTTACGAAGAGGAGAAAATTAATGCTTTATTGCTTTGCCCAGGTTTTAATCATGTTGATGTAGCCGAAATATTTCAGGCACTACAAGGAAAGGTATCGGTAAGCGTAGCCCGAGGAGATGGACCAAGCAACCAGATCTCACAAACTGTTCTAGAAAAAGAATACCACGATAAATAAAAGAATTACCCCCTCCAAGGAAGATAATTATCATATTTATTCCTCCAT
>DPKX01000240.1:0-4257 GCA_003542295.1 Candidatus Atribacter hydrocarboniphilus | reverse complement strand
CAGGGTAAAAAAATTCTTTTACATTAATCTTTTTTGCTTCAAGGCATTTTCAGTGAGATTAATAAAATTAGCCACGGTTTTTTCATGAAGTTCTTTGCCTAAAGCTTCGTTGGCATCTCTCGGGTCAGTTCTGACTATTTTTTCCGGATCGGGTTCCTTGCTAAATCCTGCACCATCAACTATTGAAAAGTCAGGATAATGAATTGGTACGCTTTTATCCGGTATAGCCGAGAAATCCACTATAGAATCTGAACCAAAAAACTTTTGATAATACAACATCATCGAGGTTTCATAGATATCAGCATGACCGGCTAACCCATCTTTGAGAACTTCATCAGGAATGGTTAAATTCCATACCACCAAAGCATCGGTTGTATGAGAAAAATCTTTAGCAATCCGGTCGATGGTTTCCTGATGATTGACTGCCCCATGTCCGTTTACAATGACTATCACCTTGTAATCATGGTCAACCAAAAACTGTATTTCATTGGCTAGAATAAGGCCAAAAATGTGTTCTTTGGAGTAATGACTTTTCCATAAAGCAGTTGGGAAATCCATCCCTACTACCCAGTCAGTTGCCTTAAAACCAAGGCTTTCCAACATCCATGTTGGTCGTTCTCTTTCGGTTCCGCAATGAATGGTTGGGTAAACCACTCCTTTACCAATTCTTTTGCAGGTTTCCAAGGCACATAAAGTCGCATTTATTGGATCCATGCCCACCGGTAAATGAGGACCATGATATTCTAAAGGCGCAACTGGTACAAAAATTAATGGACACCTTTCTCTTTCTTGTATTAACTGTCCTGGCCTAAGGAGTTCAAATCGAATTTCCCGATCATTCTTGTTCATTGAAATTCCTCCAGTCTAAAGTTATAAGAAATTTATTCAATTCATAACTCAGGTCTTTAATCCGGTTAAAGCAACTCCTTCCATAAAATTCCTCGACAGGAAAATAAACAAAATTAAGGTTGGTAAACACGCCAATACACTAATCGCCAATTGTTCAGGATAAGGAGTAAAATAAACCCCGCTGAAAAGCGAAATCCCCTGGGGAAGAGTCCGCATATCGGGTTTTGATATGACAACTAAAGGCCAGAGCAATAAGTTCCATACCCATTGCCCGTGAAGAATAGCTAAAGATAAGACGGCTGTTTTAGCCAGAGGCATTGAAACTCGCCGAAAAATCTGCCATTCGGTAGCTCCATCAATTCTTGCTGCCTCAATAATTTCATCGGGAATCGAATAAAAAAATTGCCTCATTAAAAATACACCGAAAGCAGTAAGGCCTCCGGGTATGATCAGTGCTAAGTAAGTATCTTGCAAATTGAGCCTGGTTACGAGAAGAAATAATGGTATCACGATCGCTTCAAAAGGAATCATTAGCGTTGACATGACAATAATAAAAAGGAGCTTATTATTCTTAAATTTGTATTTAGCAAAACCATATCCAGCTGTGGTTGATAAAAATAAACACAATAAAACTGCAAAAACCAGAACAATAAAACTATTGAGAAAATACCTAGGGAAATTATATCCGGCATAATTCAGGGCGTTAGGATAACTTTGGAAATTCCAGGTTCTGGGTAATATTTTTATAGGGATCGATAAAACATCGGCATTGAGCTTAAAGGAGGATAAAACCATCCAAATAAAAGGAATGAGATAGATGATTCCAATAATCAGCAAAACCAAATTTAAAACGATCGCAGCCATTTTCAATTTGCCTCGATTTGAAATTTCCAATTCCATCACTCCTTCCAAAAAATCCTGGATGATTAGATCTCTGCTTCTGAACTAAAGATTTTCAGCTGAATAATTGAAAAGATAAATAAAGTCAAGAAAAACATGACTGAAATGGCCGCTGAATAACCAAACTTGGTATACTCAAAGGCTTCTTTATAGATTAAAAGCGTAAGGACTTCGGTTGACCGACTCGGCCCTCCCCCAGTCATAACATATTGCAAAGCAAAAGTCCCGAAAGAAAATATGGCGCAGGATACAAAAACCAAAATTATAGTATTTTTTAAAAGGGGCAGGGTGATGTGTATTAAACGTCTCCAAAAACCAGCCCCATCGATTTTCGCTGCCTCATGGTAAACATCGGGAATATTTAATAAACCGGCAATAAACATGACCATATAATACCCAGTAAATTTCCAAACATTTACCAAAACCATAGTATAGGGGGCTATCTTGGTTGACGTCAGCCAGGGGATGTTCCAACCAAAAATATCCAGGAAAACCACCGACAACAATCCGGTGCTTTGGAACATAAATTTCCAAACCACAGCAATTGCGACCATGGGCAGGACAACCGGGAGGAAAACCATCGATTGATATAATTGTTTGAACCAGCACAACTTGCTGGTGAAAGCCAAAGAAAGCCAAAAGGATATAAACATGAGAAGAAAGACGCTAAGGAAGGTAAATTGGAGGGTAACTGAATAGGAACTCCAAAATCTTTTAGTAGTGAATAACTTAATAAAGTTTCTTAGTCCAATATAGAGTGGCGATCCGGTAAAATTCCACTCGTAAAGCGATAGGCGAAAGGCATCGAGCATTGGATAAATAAGAAATATTGAGAAAAGCAGGAGGGTTGGAAGAATAAAAATATACCCTTGTTTTTGTAACCGATTATAGTAAGTAGCTTTTTGAATTCCAATGCTTTTCTTCTTCATGGGACTTCCATGCCCTCCTCAGTTATTATTGTTTAGAAATTTTTGGAGAAATCTTCATCAGGCTTATTCAAGAATATCGCTTAATTCTTCCTTTAGGGCGTTCAAAGATTCTTCGTTGGACATACCTCCGAATACAACCCGACGTATGGCTTCTCCAACGGCATCTTGAGTTTCACTGAATTTTGGAGAAGCAAGAAGAGCGGCGCCCTTCCGTCTCTCGGCATCAAAAACGTCATTATTCAGGATATATTTATCTGCAAGAGTAGGATCCAAGGACTTTCTTGGCTGATAATATCCATGTTCAATGAAGGCCTCGGGTTGACTGGCAAGATGATCAAGCCATTTCCATGCCCATTCTTTGTTTTTACTCTGCTCGGCTACAAATACACAGTATCCATAAACTGGACCACCAATATCTTCTCCATCTTCAAATCTCGGATAGGGCATTGGTGTGACATCTTCGCGATCTACCGAATAACTGTCGAGGACACCCCAATACCAACTCCCACCGGTGAGAAATGTGCTACAGAGACCATTTCCAAATCCTTCCCTTTCGTCGTCAAAGAGACCAGGATTAAAAATTCCATCTTGAGTAGCAAAGTTAGTGAAAGTTGTTAATGCTTCAAGAGCTTCAGGTGTATCTAAACTGTCTAATAAACCTTGTTCAGTGGGCCAATCCAGTCCTTTTTGTTCCATAAAACTATGAAGAACTAAAAAGGGGAATACCGAAGCCTTCAGGTTAATGGCAAAACCATTTCTAACAATGACATCATTTTGACGAACAGTCATTTTACTGCAAGCATCGACAAACTCTTTCCAGGTTTTGGGTAAATTGGCGACTGGATCTAAACCAGCTTCTTTCATATGACCGGTATTTATCCATGCCACATAACTACTCATTTCAAAGGGAATACCATAATATTTCCCATTGTAAAAACCACCGGTTTTTTGCAAGGAACCTTCTTCCCACATATTTAAAACTTCTTCAAGAGTTTCTTTGCCGAATGCAGATGGCATTATTTCGGCACAGAGACCGTTAGCCATAAACCATGCCGATTGCATATTTGGCATAGCAAAGGTGTCCATTCCTCCTCCACCCAGAATCGCTGTTCTCACTTTTGTCGGCATGTCTGGATCTGCAAAAAACATAATTTCCACATTCACATTCGGATATTTTTCCATGAAAGTTTTAGCAGCATTTGCATTAATTTCATCATAAGGTGGCTGAGACCAATGGTAATGAACAATGTTAATTTTTTCCTGAGCCCATACCGTTGTAACAGATATACACAATAACAACACAACAAAAATTATTCCTAATTTTTTCACTTTGTTTTGACCCTCCTTCATATTTTTTCTTGCTTAATTTTCCACTTCCTTTTAAAATTGCTTATAAAACAATTTTCTAAAACCTCCCTTCTTTCTTATGAATTGAATTGAAAATAAGATTATATAACCATTTTTAATTTTTCTGCTCTTTTCCCCTCACATTTAACCTTAAAACGGTTTTTTCATTCTCATCTCATGTCATCAAGAAGTAACTATCCTTTCATTATGAGCTCAAGAACATACATTTCCA
>DPKX01000072.1 GCA_003542295.1 Candidatus Atribacter hydrocarboniphilus | reverse complement strand
TTATTATTGACGTCTTTGTTGCTGGGACAACAAATCAAGGTCTTTGGATGCCTAGCATAATCGATGGCGCTAGTCTCTTTACTCACAAAGACCGAGCTTACACCGCCATCGCTACCGGTCTTGGTCTTATTGGCCTCTCTCTTTTAAGTAAATTACCCGAAATGGTTCCTGTTATGATTAAAGAAATGAAAGGTCCCGATTTTGGTAAGGCTATAGGTGAACAAATCGGCCAAATTACTAAAAACCCAGTAGCTCAAACTTTGACTGTAGGCGGCACCCAACTAGCCCATGACGCACTGCAAAAGAAGTACAAAACGGCAGTTGATGCGGGTGAAGATCCTAATCTAATTGAACGCCTCGGCAACACAGCTGGACAAGTATTGGAAACATCAGGCAAGGCAAGGCCGACTCGCTAGCAATTAATTACCTTGGAGCCTTACTGGCTCGACTAGTAGCATCCAACTTTATCTTGATTCTATTTCCAAGATTTGATAATTTAGCATTTAACATATGTTTAATCTTATCCCTGTTTGCTTTTTCTGGCACCAAACGAGGTTGCCTTAATATTACATCAATAAAAGCATCATAATCATACTGATTTGGAATATTCAGCATTAAATCAGGACTTCTCATTATTCCTACAGAATTTAGCATTATCCACCCAATAGCTTCTGGAGTATCGAGATCTTGAAACATTTGTATTTTGTCCATTCCTGGAGTTTTAATATCTTTTATTTTCGCCAATATATCAGACAGATCATTAGTCCATTCATTTAAGTTTTTACCCCACTGTATCAAATTTTTCCCAGTAGAATAGTTATAATACTTGAAAAAAGTATCCCACTTATCTCCATAATTTCCAAACAAATTTGAGTCTGCTCTATTAAAATTAACTTTTTTACCGTCAATAAGCGCCTGAGCCAAAGACATCTCTGCCCCATCCATTTTCTTATCCTCGTCTTCAATTTTAATCGTCATCATCTCCACCATACTTGCCCCTATTCTCTTTGGAAAAGGTTTCATTGTCCCATCTTCTAACTTATCCACAAATTGAGCGGATGTATCAGTCCAAGTAACCATATCAGCAAACCAAGCACCCACATTCCCTCCCCAGCCTTCTTCGGTTCCATGAGACCCTTCCTCCTTCCTTTTATTCGCATCCTTTCCAATAAATTTTTGTCTTGCCTTAGATAGGGGATGCATCATCGCTCTAATTTGTTCACCAAAAATATTAGCACAATCTCCACCTATCTCTCTTTTTGTATCCGCAGATTCAAAAACATTTGAAATGTACAAAAAATTCCAGGCCACCGCCACCGCACCCCTCGCATCATTCTCGCTCATATGTTTACTTTCTATTAAATTTGTTACTAATGTTTGCTGGTAATCTCTGAAGTTTACAAGAACTTTATTCCAGGGTTCCCCGTTTACTTCTTTCCCTTTTAACACCAAAAACTTGGCCTTCGATTTCGGATCTTCTTCAAGTGCAAAAAAATCTTTAACAATATTTTGCATCGAATCTCGAACTCCCTCCATCTCATAGATAATTTTAAGTTCCTTCTCGGATAATTTTAAATAACTGTTATTCTTGGCTTTTTCTCCGTCCAGTGCCGCCACCTCTGCTTTTATGTATGAAGCATTTGTAATATTTATTCTTGCTCGAATAACTTGTTGCCAATCGGATATCGTACCTTGAAAATTATCAGGCTTATTTCTAAACCAAGAAGGGGGGAAAGTATCAACTTGTAGTTGTATTGGTTGTTGCAAAAACTCGGCTGTAACAAAAGTATCATAAGTAGATTCCGCTCTTTCACTGGAAAATAGCGAGGCTATTGCTTCGATCTCTCCACTTTTTTCATTTTTTTCATTGATCCCTTCCGATTCCATACTCAGATAAGTCATCACTAGTTCTTGCCCCTTCTTTCCACTTTCACTCAACCCCCCCATTTCATCGATTATTTCATAGGTACTATCCAATTTTTTGTTAAATTGTTTTCTTCCCAGTTCACCTTTATTTTTATTTCTTTGGCGACTATTATCTAGTTCTATCAACACTTCCGTAATTCTTGTGTCTCCTGTTGTCTTATCGATTATTTCTTTAGCAATCCCCTTAAAATCACTCGGCAATCCTGCTTCAATCATTGATACGCTTCCGAGCCCCAAAGCCACCTCCATCCCTTCATTTTTTGTATCAAGCATTGCTTCATACATTCCTATTGCTAACACTTCTTTCGCTTCTCGGGCTAGTTCCTTTTGTTTATCAGTCTTATTTGCATCTTTTTCAACTTCGTTTAGACCCTCAATACTTGTTCCCCCATATCCTGTTGCTTCAAACATATCCCTAACAATTCCGGCATTCTTTATCCAAGCCTCTTCATCATCAGCCTTGTTAACCAACAATTCACCCGCTAAACGCTTCACCGTTAAAGTTTTTTGAGTTTTTTCATTATTTCCTAAATTTTCTGGAGAATATCTTTGGAATTCGGGCATAATTAATTATACCATTCTCCCCTCTTTATTCCTCAATTTTCTTTATTAGACCTTAGTCTTTTCAGCCAAAGACGGATCCGCCTTTAGTGGAAGACTTTTTTCTACCCATTGATAATTGAT
>DPKX01000227.1 GCA_003542295.1 Candidatus Atribacter hydrocarboniphilus | reverse complement strand
GGCTTTAAGCCGAGAACGATATTGGGGTACTCCTCTTAATATTTGGAAATGTGAAAGCTGTGGTTGTCAAGAAGCTATAGGATCAAGAAAAGAACTTTACCAGCGTGCCAACCAGCAATTCGATCGAATTGAGCTCCATCGGCCATATGTCGATGCCATAACTTTAACCTGTTCTCAGTGTGGAGGAGAGATGAGAAGAACTCCAGAGGTTCTTGATTGCTGGTTTGACTCGGGAGCGATGTTTGTAGCCCAAAATCACTATCCTTTTGAAAATCAGGAACGTTTTTCCAGTCTTTTTCCAGCTGATTTTGTTTGCGAAGCTATCGATCAAACCCGGGGTTGGTTTTATAGCCTTCATGTTTTAGCCAGTATCCTTTTCCAAAGCCCGGCTTTTAAAAATTGTTTAGTAACTGAACTGGGACTGGATGAAAAAGGACAGAAAATGAGTAAGCATATCGGGAATGTGGTTAGTCCTTGGGAGTTGATATCTTCCTATGGTGCTGATGTCCTTCGTTGGTATGTTTTTTCCGTATCTCCACCCTGGGTGCCAAAACGATTTGGCAAGCAAACACTGGGAGAAGTGTATAGTAAATTTTTTACCACTTTTTGGAATGTTTTTCATTTCTTTGTTCTTTACGCTAACGCTGATGGCTTTGAACCAAAAGCAAATTTTGTCACTGAATTTAAGAACCGTAATGTACTTGACCGATGGATAATTTCTCGTTTTGAAACCATGATTCAACAAGTTCGGGAATGGTTAGATGATTATGAAGTATCACGAGCCGCTAAGGCGATTGAAAATTTTGTAATTGAAGATTTAAGTAATTGGTATATTCGCCGCTCTCGAAGGAGATTCTGGAAATCTGAATGGGATGATGACAAAAGAGCTGCCTATTACACCCTATATGAAATATTGTCTGGATTAGCGAAGGCAGTTGCTCCCTTTATACCTTTCGTTGCGGAAATGGTTTATGATAGCTTAAATAAGAATAATAATGGTCGAAAAGAGAGTGTCCATCTGGAAGATTATCCATCGTCTAATCCCCTACGGATCGATTCCGATTTGCTTCTTTTTATGGAAGTTGCTCGAAAAATTACCATATTGGGACGTTCGGTGCGGAATAAAGTCAATATTAAAATTAGACAGCCTTTAACTAAGGCGATTTTGGTGATTCCCAATCAAAATGAACGCGAAGGAACAATGCAATTCGAAGATATCATTCAGGAAGAGTTAAATGTCAAAGAAGTACAATGGACAGCGAAACTTCCTGAAGGAATAGAGCTGGTTTTAAAACCTCGTTTTTCGATTTTAGGCCCTAAACATGGTTCTAAGGTGAAGGAGGTAGCACGGGCTCTATCGCAGGTTGAACGTCAAACTGCTCTTCAACTTTTAGAAGAAGGGCATTTATTTATTTTCGTTTCTGGAGAAAAAGTGTTGATTGAACGACAAGAAGTTGATATCATATTGAAAGCCAGTGGTTCGGTTTCGGTGGAAAGCATGGAGGGGTATGCAGTCGTTCTTGATACTCAATTAAATGCTGTTCTATTGAGAGAAGGATATCTTCGAGATTTAGTTCATCAGATTCAGTTATTAAGAAAGGAAGCTGGGTTTGAAGTCGAAGATCGAATCCGAATTGGAGTAAATGATGGGACCAATCAAATAGCCAGAATTCTCATTCAAGAAAATGAACAATTTATACAAGATGAAACTTTAGCCTATGAAATTTTATACGGAAATTCGCTCCGAAATGATTTTTCCCGCGAATTTTCATTTGGAGATTATTCTTTTAATCTGACTTTGGAGAGGTGAAAAAATGTGGAATGAGAAATCAACACCCACTCTGGGGAGATCATTTTTTGGTTTCTTTTTAATTGGTCTGTTTCTTATGGCGATTTCCCTAGAGGGTTTGGCATCCACATATCACACTGTTCAAGCCGGAGATAACTTATGGAGTATTTCAAGGCATTATCAAGTTTCCTTAGAAAGCTTAATGGCAATGAATGCCTTGAATAAAAATTCAATATTAAAAATAGGACAAAAAATTTTAATTGATAAAAGTCAAGATGAAAATAGCAAAGAAACCACTACTCACACAGTATGCGCCGGAGATAATATCTGGTCAATTGCTAAGAAATATGGCGTTTCTCAGGAAAAAATTCTTAAAGATAATAATCTAAGTGAAAGTTCGATATTAAAAATTGGCCAAAAGATCAAAATCTCTGGTTCACAGAATCACCAAAAAACAACACAAGCTACAAAGAATCAACCGGCAACCACAGTAATTCAATCCTATGAAATCAAAAAAGGTGATTCTTTGTGGACCATCTCCAGGGTTTTTGGGGTTAGCATTAAGACCATTATGACTGCGAATAACCTTTCTGAAGATTCAATTCTCCAAATTGGTATGAAATTGAAAATTCCAACCCAACAAAATGCAGCACCTCAGGTTTTGGTCGCTCAAAACGGACAGAAAAGTCAAACCGCAGAAAAAGAAGGATTTTATTATACGATCGTTTCAGGGGACACCCTATGGAATATTTCCCGGAAGTACGGAGTGAGTGTTAATACTTTGATGAAAGTCAATAATTTGAAAAGTGCTGACCGGTTACAGATTAATCAAAAAATCTGGGTTTCATCTAGTGAAAAAAGACCTTCTCCGGGAGACACCTCAAACCAATACCAAAACTATCAGGTACAATCGGGTGATAGTCTCTGGTCCATAGCCCGACGTTATCGAGTATCTTTGGATTTATTAATGAATGTAAATGGGTTAAATCAGCAAAGCCGATTGAGAATAGGTCAGCAGATCCGTATTCCAGCCTATGTTTCTGATGGTTACGGCGAATCACAAAGAGGGTATATTTGGCCGATTATGGGACGAGTTAGTTCACCCTTTGGGATGCGCGGAGGGCGAATGCATTACGGCATTGATATCTGTGCTCCAGCAGGAACAATTATTCGAGCTGCCCAGAGTGGAGTAGTTACTTTTTCCGGTACCAGAGGAAATTATGGACGAATGGTAATCATTACTCATGCCGATGGGGATCAAACTGTATATGCTCATAACAGTGTCAACCTAGTAACCAGAGGCCAGAGAGTAAATCAAAACGATCCGATAGCACGAGTAGGTTCAACGGGTAATGCTACCGGGAATCATTGCCATTTTGAAATTCGCCAAAAGGGAACTGCAATCAATCCCATGAATCGACTTGGAAAATAGTTGATGAATCGAAACGATGCTTTACTGTTGCTTAAAAAATATTTAAAGAACCAAAATTTATTAAAACATTGCTTAGCCTGTGAAGCAATTATGAAGGACCTGGCACCTCGTTTCAACCAAGACCCTGAAGAGTGGGCTTTGGTTGGGTTATTGCACGATATAGATTATGAAATCACTAAAAATTGCCCAGAATCCCATGGTATAGAAGGCGCTCGGATATTAAGCGAAGCTGGTTTTTCGGATAACGTTATTGCTGCCTTACGCTCCCACAATCCCGCAACTGGCCATGTTCCGAATAGTACTTTAGAAAAAGCATTATACGCGGTGGACCCGGTTAGTGGATTTATTGTTGCCTGTGCTCTGGTACATCCCAATCGGGCTCTTGGTGGATTGGATCTTGATTTTCTATTTAACCGCTTCAAAGAAAAGAGTTTTGCTCGAGGTGCCGACCGTAATCAAATCCAAACTTGTAATGATCTGCAGTTAAATCTGAATGATTTTTTGTTGATTGCCTTGCACGCAATGCAAAAAATATCACCTCAACTGGGCTTATAAACCAAATTTTTCTCCCCGCATTTAAAATTTTTTCCTTCATACCCTTGACAATCATTTTATCAAGTTTTATACTTTTAAATGTCAAAGTCAAACAACATCAAAGAAAGGTATGGTGATAATTGTGAATCGTTTTGATCCCTTTCGTGATTTAACTCTTTTACAGGATAGGATAAATCGACTATTTGATGATAGTATGGTTCGACAAGAAAGACAATCTTCACCGAATGAAGCTTGGGTTCCAATGGTAGACATAACCGAAGATGAGAATGAAATTGTTCTTTGGGCAGATCTACCAGGAGTAAGTCAAAAAGAAGTTGATATCATAATTAACGGTGATCAACTTACTCTAAAAGGTGAAAAGAAGCTTGACCAAACTAACCAGAGAAAATACTTACGAAGAGAAAGACTGGTAGGTCCTTTTTCAAGAACTTTTCAACTTAATTTACCGGTGGAAACCGAAAAAATATCGGCGGTTTATCGCAATGGGGTCTTAGAAATACATCTTCCCAAACCGGCGGAATCAAAACCTCAGAAGGTTTCCATCCAGACTGAATAATCCTAATCAATCAGCTGCGAGGAGATTATGAGAGATACACAAAGAAGGGATGGTTATAACCATCCCTTCTTTGTGTTAAGTAGTATAAAAAGAGAATTTCCGGTAAAGGGGATGAAATTTCAATGGAATTCAAAGACTACTACCAAATATTAGGTTTAAACAGAAATGCCGATGAGAAAGAAATAAAAAAAACCTATCGTCGATTGGCTCGCAAGTATCATCCCGACCTCAATCCCGGAAACAAAGATGCAGAAAAGCGCTTCAAAGAAATAAACGAAGCCTATGAAGTCTTGGGTGATCCAGAAAAGCGAAAAAGATACGATGAACTGGGATCAGCTTGGAATAGTTATGGTCAAAGAGATACCGAGCAATTTTGGAAAGACTATTATAACAAGTACGGATCGGGTGGAACTTCCTACCAGCAAACCTATTCTTCCAACTTTGAAGGAGGAGATTTCAGCGACTTTTTCCGAACATTTTTTAGTGATTTATTTGGAGGATCCAGCACTCGAACCCATTCGACTCGTTTTCGTTCTACCAAAAGAAATGATTGGATGAATGGTTATCCTCAAGAGCGTGAAGCAGAGCCTTCTTCTCACCCAGTAGAAATTAGCTTTATGGAAAGCGTTTTAGGAACACAAAAGAATTTTCATTTGGAATTCGAAGAATCCTGTCCTCAATGTGGAGGTCAGAATCAAAACTGTTCTACTTGTAATGGTCGGGGAATTGTCAAAAGAAAAAAGATGGTTGATATCAGTATTCCTGCCGGGATTCAAGATGGCGGAAAATTGAGAGTGCCTGGAGTACTTAATGGGCGCGATTTATATTTAGTGGTTAAAATCCAACCTCATCCCTTTTTTAGGAGAGAAAAGAATGATATCCATCTCGACCTTCCATTAACTTTATACGAAGCTCTATTAGGAACCGAAGTTGAAGTGCCAACCATTAAAGGAAGAGTAAAAATGAAAATCCCTCCTGAAACTCAAAATGGTGCGATATTAAGGCTTCGGGGACTGGGGATTAAGGAGAGAAAAACCGGATCAGTGGGTGATCAACTGGTCAAAATTCGAGTTGTGTTACCAACCCATCTCGATGAAAAAGAAAAGAGATTATTTCAAGATTTATCAGCAATGAGAAAAGAAAACCCACGATCTCATCTGTTTATTTAGGGGAGCTTAAAAGACAAAAAGGAGGATGTATGAAAGATGACAAAAAATAACCATAAGGATGAATATCTCGTAATCGGTGTAGTTGCTCAAATGACCAACCTACATCCTCAGACTCTCCGATACTATGAAAAAATGGGAATACTCAAACCAAATCGAAGTCGTGGAAATATCCGGTTGTATTCCCATCGAGATGTTGAAAGAGTGAGGCAGATTAAAGCTCTAACTCAGGACATGGGAGTCAATTTAGCTGGAGTTGAAATAATCCTGAGATTAACTGAACAAATAGAAGCTATTCAAGGTCAATGGGAAAAAGAAAGAGAGAAAATGAGAAATCGAATCAAGGATTTAGAGGGAAGGATTTCGAAGGGTGGTGAAATTTTGTTATGAACTTTGAACACTTTACCGAGAAAGCCAGAGAAGTCATAGATTTGGCACAAAATATCTTATGGGAGTATCATCACAACCAGCTG
>DPKX01000049.1 GCA_003542295.1 Candidatus Atribacter hydrocarboniphilus | reverse complement strand
CGCCTATTTATATTTAAGGTATCGGGCAAAAATAAGTTTTAACCAAGTTGCCGATTTATGCGTCCCAGCGATTGCTTTCGGATACTTTTTGATTCGGTTGGCGAATATACCTAACGTAGAAAATATTGGAAGGATGACCAGTTTTTATTTTGGTCGCTGGCCTGCTCAGTTAATCGCTGCCGGCATTAATCTAGCCTTGCTCCTTCGTCACTTTGTAATCAGTAAAAAGAATTTGCCTGAAGGGCATCTATTCTGGTCTTTTTTGTTTTATCATCAGGTATTGCGTGCCGGAGTAGAAGAAACCATTCGGGAAATGCCCTTGGTTTATCCGCTCTATGTTAATAATTCCCTCGGTATTGGCTTTTTAACCTTAGTCCAGGTAACTACGCCTCCCGTTCTCCTTTTTATCGGTTGGATTTTGTGGTATTACATCAGGAAAGAGAGCCCAAATAAATAAGCCATGGAGGCAATATTGTCATGAAAAGAAAAATGAAAGCTTTTGTCTGTCGGGGACCAAAACAGTTTTCTTTAGAAGACGTAGAGATAGGCGAGCCAGAAATTGGGGAAGTCAAATTGAAAGTTTTATACGCAGGGATATGTGGTTCTGATTTATCCATTGTTCATGGACGAAATCCTTTTGCCAGTTACCCGTTGATACCAGGGCATGAGTTTGTTGGAGAGGTTGTTGAATCAAAAGATGCTTCTTTTCGAGTTGGTCAACTCGCAGCTGTCATGCCGGTAGTTGGATGCGGGGAATGTGAATCCTGTCATTTAGGCAATGTCAACCGTTGTCGAAAAGTTAAATTATATGGTGTTCATATGAATGGAGGATTTGCCGAATACGTCTTAGTCAAAGCCAAAAATTTAATTCCTTTTTAAAAGCCGATTCAACCAAATCAAGTGGTATTTTCTGAACCATTGGCAGTTGGGGTTCACGCCAATCGAATAAATGGGACGAACCAAAAGGATACTATTGCTATTATCGGTGGAGGAATAATCGGATCGGTCATTTTAAAAGTAGCCAAGGTTTTGGGAATCACATCAATAACGGTTATTGATGTGATTGCTGAAAGATTAGAACGGTCACTTCTATTGGGCGCTCAAGATGTAATCAACAGCTCTCAACATAATTTAAGGGAACTGAGTAAAAATCAGCAATATACTGGGAAATATGATAGTGTTTTTGATGTTGTAGGAAACGATGAGACTCTCGATATTGCTTTGGATTTATTAAAACCAGCCGGTAAATTGGTATTGGTGGCAGTTCCTTCAGGAGAGAAGCGAAATATTGATGTATTAAAGATTTTTTCTCAAGAAAAAGTACTCACTGCATCTCGTACCTATTCCCGAGAAGATTTTATACGAGCGCTGGAACTGATCATAACCCATCAAGTGAACCCCTCAGACTTTATTACTCATGAATATCCTTTCAGTTCAATTGATTTCGCTTTAGATCGAGCTGAAAACTCAAAAAATGAAGAGTTAAAAGTCATAGTGAAAATGTAATAAATGGTTTATATGAGGAGGATTAAACTTTGATCCAAATTGCTTCTGATCTGGTAAAAAAGATCGCTGAAGAGAGAAATGAAATTTTACAAATTATTCCTTTGGTTTGGGAATATCAACCTTATAATGCAAAATTGATCCCGGTAATGGGTCCTGAAGAGAAGTACTTAGGTGTGTGGAGCATGGAAAAGGCTCCAATATTCAAGGATCCCTGGATCGAAAATCAAAAATTCTATAATAATTTTTCCTTTACCATCTATCCTTATAGTTTCGAGAATTATCAACTTTTGTCGCGAGAAATCCTTTCGCTCAAACCGGAAACATGCGGGGTTAAACCTTCTTTTGGCACTGGAGACCGTTTGGGGTTGGTATCCGCAGCTCATCTAAATGTTTTAAAAAAATATGAAGTCTTTCCAATTATTGCTCAGCAGTCTCCAAGGGAATTGAAAAAAACCGGCCGAACCTTTCAATCGGTGTTACTCGATGCTGCCTGGGGAGCTTTTGCCAGTGGATATCGGGGGAGGTTTGGTGCCGATGCCGACCATATCAAAGACGAATATTATTTGCAGCAGGCAATTCATAGTGGATATAGCTTTTATACCCTGGATGTGAGCGAGCATATTGAAAAACAGTTCTTATCCCAATCGGAAAAAGATTTAAATCAAGCCTATCAAAAGATGAATCCCGATCAACTGGTTCTATTGAAAAGATACCTGGATCGAAGTTATTCTTTGGGTGATGGTTTTCGAGTCAGTTTCAATGAAGAAAATATACTCCGAATCGTTCTTTCCTTATATCCAGTTCTTGGTTTTATTGAACAAATGAATAGCATTCTTGATGAGCGATTAGCCAATTATGACCTCGAAATTTCTTTAGATGAAGGCGAATTTCTTACTTCGAACCAAACACATTTTTTCTTGTCAGAAGAGCTTCATCGAAGAGGCATTGATTTTCAAAGTTTGGCTTTAAAGTTCCCTGGATCTTTTGAAAAAGGCATTGATTATCGAGGAGATCTAAGTCAATTTCAGGAAAATCTCCGGGGACAGGTATTGATTGCTGAAAATATTGGTGGTTACCGTTTGAGCCTTCATTCAGGAAGCGACAAGATGACGATTTATCCCACCTTTTTTCAAGAAACTCACGGGCTCTTTCATATTAAAACTTCCGGAACATCTTGGCTTAAGGCTTTGGAAGTGGTTTCTGTTTTTAATCCGGAATTATTTCGAAAAATTTACACTTTGAGTTGGGAGA
>DPKX01000169.1 GCA_003542295.1 Candidatus Atribacter hydrocarboniphilus | reverse complement strand
ATGAGCTCAAGAACATACATTTCCAGTGCTTCGTAGTTTCTCTCCTCAACGCATTTCTTTTGGAAAGTATAATCGAATTTGTTGGCTTTCTCTTCGAGGATTTTAGCAATTTTAAGACTATTGTAAAGGTGGCGGTAACTATCTTCGATTTTTTGAGTTCTCATGGCTTTTACATCGAGACCAACGTACTCGCCATTTTTCCCATAGTTATTTTCGACTAAAATTTTTATCTGATTAAATGCCTGTCTTAAGTTTTCTACGCCGAAGGTTTTGTCCTGATCATACTTTATACCATTTTGATCGTTGAGATGTACACTCCAAAGCTTTTTGTTGGCAAGTCCAAAGGCGATCTCATTGGCTGGGTCGAGACCGGCTAAGATGGCATGAGCACTTTCTAAAAGAGCGCCGACTCGATCGGGGTCAATGGTTTTATATGATAAAGCAATCGCATGGCCAATAGTAGGACAAAAACTTCTATCTATTGGCTCGTTTGGCTTGGTTTCAATGAGCACATGAATATTCTTATCATATTCAAGCATCTTGTTTATAGCTTCAATAATACGATTCACTGAAAGAACCGGGTCTTTGCTTTCATAACAAAGGGTGCCTTCTCGGGCTAACCAAAGGACCAGTTTGTTGCACCCTAGTTCATTGGCAATATCTACCGATCTCAGTGCCCTCCATAGAGCAAATTCTCGATCTTTCTGATCGTTTGAGGTGAAACCCCCATCAATTGTTCTGGGATCCATCCACAGCCGGGGTGCGACAAATTCGGCTCCCAATCCGTTGTCCTCTAATACTTTTTTGACTTCTTTCGCTTTTTGTTTAATGGCTGCATCGGAAAGATCGTTCATCTCTGGTACGACATCATCATCATGAAACTGCACTGCATCAAAACCAATTTCTTTAAATTGCTTGATCTTCTCAGTTAACGGTATGATTTCTCTTACTGGAGGACCAAAGGCATCTGCTCCCTCATGAACATTCCAGGGACCAACTGAAAATTTAAATTTTGACACGTCAATATCCCCTTTATTATTCAATTTTATCATGATACTTCTATTTATTCTAAATAAATGAAAAAATTATATAAGTTTCGTTCGGGTTTGAAACGTTTTGGCCAAATTTCCTTAAGAAAAATTGACTTTAAAAATTGAATTGGGATAAAATGAAGTTGAGTTTTGGTTGTTTATTTTTATAGGTATTCTTTAAAAAATTATAAGCTAACTTAGGAGAAAGGAGGTACTTTTTGTAATTTTAACCAGGATGCCTCAATCTTGAGAATGGAGGTGAGAGAGGGAAATTATTTAGTACGTACCTATACGAAAACTTTTTTGGAATTTTCTTGCAAATACAGTAACAAAATATTTCTCATAACTTTCTAAGGAGGATGAAAATGAAAAGATTTAAATTTTTATTGTTTCTTTCTACTGTATTATTGTTAACCTTTTCCCTTTTTGTCGTTGCGGAAGCCGATGATACTGATTTTGAAATTGTTATGGTGGTCAAACTTGAAGGAGTTGCCTGGTTTGATAACATGAGACTGGGTGTAGAAGAATTTGCCGAGGAAACTGGTGTTAACGCCTATCAAATTGGTGCTGCTACTGCTGATCCAGCCTCACAAATCGCTTTAATTGAAGACCTTATTGCCAAAAAAGTTGACGCCATTATCGTCGTACCGAATGATCCGGTTGCGTTAGAGCCAGTATTTAAAAAAGCCAATGATGCCGGAATTCTAACTTTTACCCATGAAGCGTCAAACCAAAAACAGGTAACCTTTGATATTGAAGCCTTTGATAATGATGCCTATGGAAGACATATGATGGATGTTATGGCAGAAGATTTGAATTTTGAAGGTGAATATGCGTGTTTTGTTGGACACCTTACTTCGACCACTCATAATGAATGGGTTGATGCAGAAATTGCCCAACAACAAGAAAAATATCCGAATATGAAATTAGTGACTGACCGGATTGAAGAGCAAGAAAATCAACAAATTGCCTATGAAAAAACCTTGGAATTGTTAAGGACCTATCCAAATCTTAAAGGTATTATGGGAAGCGCCATGAGCACGGTTCCTGGAGCAGCTTTAGCTATCGAAGAAAAAGGTCTGATTGGCAAAGTCGGAGCTTATGGGACCTGCCTTCCCTCGGTTGCCTATGACTACTTGAAGAACGGATCTGCCAAGTCAATCCATTTCTGGATTCCAGCCGATGCTGGATATGTCTCCTGCAAGGTAGCCTGGGAAGTTCTCAAGGGAAATGAAATCAAAGAAGGCATGGATTTAGGGAAACCTGGTTATGAAAGTATCACTATTCGAAATAATCAACATGGCTTCCCAGTGATTTATGGCCAGGCTTGGCATGACGTTACTGCCGAAAACGTTGATGATTACGACTTATAATCAACAAAAATTTTAAAATAAATTCGTTCCTTTTCTTTAATAAAGTCTTTTGAAGAGTGCAGGTTAAACGACTGTTTAAAAAAGAACACGATAAAATAAGTGAGTTGGGTGATATGTGCTGTCTCCCCAGCTCACTTATTTTAGAAGGGATACTATGGCTGAAGATTTTTTAAAAATTCAAAATGTGAGTAAATTATATTCTGGAGTACAAGCCTTAGATAATGTCAGCATGTCGATCGGTCAGGGCGAAGTGCATTGTTTGGTTGGTGAAAATGGTTCTGGGAAGTCTACTCTGATTAAGATTATTGCTGGAGTAGTCACACCAGATGGTGGCGAAATTATTGTCCGGGGGAAAAGTTATAAAAACCTAAGGCCAATCGATTCAATCAATGAAGGAATTCAAGTCATATATCAAGACTTATCTTTGTTTCCCAACCTTTCGGTAGCCGAAAACATTTCTCTTAATCAGCTGATTGAAGAAAAAAAGAAAATTATTAATTGGAAAGAAGTAAAGAATATAGCTTCGAGTGTTTTATCGACTATAAAAAAAGAGCTTGATCTCAATGAAAAAGTGGAAAATATTTCCATTGCCAATAAACAGCTGGTTGCCATCTGCCGTGCCCTGCTACGAAATGCCAAACTCATCATCATGGACGAACCGACGACAGCTATCACCAAGAAAGAAATTGATAAACTCCTATCAGTCATTTTAGATTTGAAAGAAAGTGGAATTTCGACCCTATTTGTGAGCCACAAGTTGAGTGAAGTTTTGCAAATTGCTGAAAAAGTGACGGTTTTAAGAGATGGGAAAAAAGTTGGTGACTATAACGCTGGTGAATTAGATTACGATACTCTTTCTTTTTATATGAGCGGGAAAAAAATCGATCATTCGGTTTTCGACTATCAAGAAAGAGCAGATCAGAAAACCCTCTTGGAAGTAAAAGACCTTTCCAAGAAAGGTCAGTTTGAAGATATTAGCTTTAAGCTGAGGCCAGGTGAAATAGTAGGCATGATTGGGTCTCTGGGCTCAGGAAGAACTGAAGTAGCACTGTCCTTATTTGGTTTGAATAAACCGGATTCTGGATCAATTTATATGAATGGAGAGCCAGTAAAAATTAACTCTCCCCGAAAGGCAATCAGTTTGGGTTTATGTTATTTGCCAGAAGACCGTTTAAATCAAGGTTTGTTTTTAAAACAGTCGATCCAGAATAATGTTGTCGTCACCAATTTGAGAAAAATATTGACTAAATCCAAACTTCTTAATTACAGCAAGAAATATGAATATGCCAAAATGTGGGTTGATGAATTGAATATAAATGTTCCTTCTTTAGAAATAGCAGTTCAGGCGCTTTCTGGTGGGAATCAGCAGCGGGTAGTTATAGCCAAGTGGTTGGCCACCGATCCCAAGGTATTTATCTTAGACAGCCCTACCGTTGGAATTGATGTCAATTCTAAAAGCAATATCCACAATTTGATACGGCAGTTAGCAAAAAAAGGTATTGGAGTTATCATGATTTCCGATGAAGTTCCAGAAATAGTGCACAACTGTAATCGGATACTGGTAATGGCGGATGGAAGAATTATTCAAGAAGTCGATACTGTTGATATAACCGAGGATAAGTTATTTGATTTAGTATCGAGCAACTCAAAAAACAGCGAAGGATAAAGACCATGACTGGAACGATACATAAAAGTCAGATCCAGAAAGTTTTCAATCAAAACGAAGCGTATTTATCTTTAATAATTGTGGCCTACTCTATTTTGGTCACATCTTTGAATCCCTCTTTTTTATCTTTTGAGAATTTGCTTGATCTGGGAAAAAGCAGCGCAAGTATGGGCATCATGGCTATTGGGGTTTTTGTGGTTCTCCTCTCCGGTGGCATTGATATGTCTTTTACCGCAATCGCCATATCCGGCCAGTACATTGCAGCCAACGTTTTGATAGCCAGTGGAGTGGATAATATCTATTTCGCTTTTTTAATCTCCTGTTTGGTTGGGTTAAGCTTAGGGGCGGTAAATGGTTTAATCATTTCTTATTTTAAAATTCCAACCTTTATTGCTACCCTTGGGACCTTAAATGTTTTTCATGGAATCCTGCTCACCGTGGTCGGAACCAAAGCGGTGAATTCGGCACAGTTACCGGACTGTTTTAAGAAGTTTGGGGCTACCAATGTGTTTACCGTGGTTAAACCTGAAGGAGGGAGTTATGGATTATCAATATTCACAGTGATTTTCATAGCTGTTGCTCTTCTTACCTGGTTTATCCTGACCTATACCCAGCTTGGAAGAGGCATATATGCCATAGGTGGCGATATGGAAGCAGCCAAACGATCGGGTATGAATGTCTTCAACATTCAATTTTTTATTTACTGTTATGTTGGAATATTAGCCGGAATAGCCGGTGTTCTCCACGTTTCACTCATTCGCTATAGTAATCCGACTTATTTAGTTGGTTCTGAGTTGAGTGTTATTGCTCCGGTGGTATTGGGTGGAACCAGGATAACCGGAGGATCGGGAACGGTTATTGGCACCATATTAGGAGTCGCCATGATTACTTTATTGAATAATAGTCTTATTTTGATTGGTCTCTCTTCTTTTTGGCAGGAATTTTTCACTGGAGTTATTGTAGCCATAAGCGTCAGCTTGAGTTCATATCAAATTCGAAAGAGCATGATGATTTAATGATTCACATTAAAAATTTTGGTTGGAGGGCAAATCTTGTTTGATCAATATTTGAAGCATTCAAGAACCACAATTTTGTTTATCATGATGCTGGGCGCTTTTATTGTGATGTCTATTTTTCTTCCCGGTAAATTTTTAACCTTGAGTAATTTCCAGTCCATAGCCAGCCAAATACCGGAATTTGGGTTGCTGGCAATCGCCATCATGTTGGCTATGCTGACTGGGGGTATAGATTTATCAATTATATCAACCGCTAATCTCGCCGGTGTGGGGGCAGCACTGATACTAACCAAGCATGCCCTTCCCCAGTTGGGGGCCTATGAAGAGTCATATATCATTTTTTTAGCAATCGTATCAGCAATCGGCATTTCCTTGCTTTGCGGTTTAATTAATGGGCTTCTCATTGCCTATGTAAAAGTACCGGCAATTCTTGCCACCTTAGGTACCATGAGTATTTTTTCCGGAATTGCCATCGTTATAACCAAGGGATATGGCATTCAAGGATTCCCAGAAAAATTCTTGTTTATTGGAAGTGGCACTATCCTTGCCATTCCCATGCCGATGATAATTTTTATTGTTTTTATCCCATTGATGTCTTTAATTTTGAACCGAACCTCTTACGGTTTTAACCTCTATATGCTGGGTTCTAATCCGGTTGCATCTCGTTTTAGCGGAATAAATAATCGAGGAATTTTAGTTCGTACTTATATTTTAAGTGGTCTTTGTTCTGGTTTGGCATCGATCATCATGATATCGAGGGTGAATTCGATCCGGCCGGGTTATGGGTCTGCCTATCTCCTTCAAGCTATTTTAGTTTGTGTTTTAGGAGGAGTTGATCCCAGCGGAGGATATGGAAACATATCTGGTCTGGTTATGGGAATAATTGTTTTACAAATCCTTCAAAGTGGTTTTAATATTTTATCTTTTAGCCCTTTCTTTAAAAACGTGGTTTGGGGTTTAATGTTGATTTTAGTGATGATCCTCAACTTTTATAGTTCAAGATATGCACAGAAGATAAGAAAAAGATTGAAAGTCGACTAAACTTAGGTAAGCAGTTTTTGAATAACTTTTTTCCAAAACGAATAGCTCAATGAGCTGAGAAAGGAGTCATAAATGGCTGTCGGGAAAAAACTGAAACTTTCTGTAGGAATCTGGTGCATGGGAGGGATGTCTGACCGGTTTTTGCCTCAGGGATATGAAGAACCGCTTAACATCCAGGAACGAGTAAAACGGGTGAAAAAGGTACCGGAGATTGAGGCGATTGAATTTTTTGATGATGAATTTGAAAAGATAAGCCCCCGAGATTTTAAATCCTTGCTAGACGACCATGGTCTAAAAGTGAGCTGTATCAATCTCAACACTCACTCTCGTCCCAAATGGCAGTTGGGAGCTCTTACCCACCGAGACGAAAAACTCAGACATGAAGCTATTGATGCCGCTAAAAAATTGGTGGACTTAACCGGATTGCTGGAGTGCGATTCAATAGGTCTTTGGTTGGGAGTGGATGGTTTTGATTATCCCTTTGAGGTCGATTATGGTATTGAATGGGATTTGCTCATGGAGTCGGTCGGGGAAATCGCTGATTATGGTTCACAGGTGAAGATATCTCTTGAATACAAGCTCAAAGAACCACGGCAGTATCTCTTGGTAGGAAACGCTTTTCGATCGCTTTATCTCATAAAAGCATTAAACCGGAAGAATATTGGAGTGACGGTTGATTTCGGCCATGCTCTGATGGCGAAAGAAAATCCTGGTGAAGTGGTTTCGATTCTCTCCCGAGAAAAGGTACTCTATAATGT
>DPKX01000068.1 GCA_003542295.1 Candidatus Atribacter hydrocarboniphilus | reverse complement strand
TTCCGGGGTTCGTGGAACAGTTTTTTCGGCAGGAACATAAAGCTTGCTTCCCTCATCAAGCAATGGGTATCCAACATTAACATGGTAGAGAAGCATGAAAGGACTTTCTGCCCACCCTTCATTAACAACCTCATCCTCAACATAAATGGTTTTTTCCCCGAGACGACTCATAATTTTTCGATAAAGAACTAATTTATCTCCAAATACCGATGCTTCTCGAATTTTGCCCTGGACCCATATCTGGTAGTCATCACCCTGCCAAGCACCATCGGCATAAACGTTTTTCGCTGGGGTATAAGAAGCTCGTCCATGCAATCCTAAATTTTGCCCGGTTTCAGGGTCATGAACCGGCGATCCAAAGTAAGTTAACCCACAGGTATTCATAAGACCGCCATGAAATCCCCTTAACCAGCCTAAATCGGCAGATTCAAAATAATAGGGGGCTACGGCTTGCGTAGCAGATCTCCAGGAAACTGCTATTCCCTTATACCAGGTCCAAGCTAAATCCATTCCCCTATCTAATAACACCGTATAGTGAAGACCTCCTCCAGTTATAACCTGTGCAGTTCGATTTCCTCTTTCTGGTCCATCTTGTAATTCAGAAAGAATAACTCCCCCAATTTGGGAAATATCTCCAACTCGTTTTAAAATTTCTTCTCGAGTCATTTCTCGATTATAAATAAAAGCCATATTTATTCTCTCCTTTGCTTTCTAAAAAATGACAATATATCATCAGTGCGAGTTTTTTCTTCTGGTGGTGGTGTTGATGATCTTCTTTGTGACTCCCGGAGGAAGGCTGGCATATCGAGGTCATCTTCAATAACAATTCTACTTTCAATATCATCTTCTTCAAAAGAAGGAACTTCTTCTTCCTCTTTTTCAAAACGAGTTGCAATAACCGTTACCGAAACTTCATTAGTCAATGTTTCATCGACTTTGTTTCCAAATAAAATATCCGATTCTATACCAGCAGCATTTCGAACAATTTCAGTGATTTCGGTTACCTCATGAAGCGTCATATCTGGTCCACTGGTGATATTCAGGAGAATCGATCGAGCACCCTTAATGGATATTTCCAATAATGGACTATAGATTGCTTCTTCGGCTGCATGTTTAGCCTTTTCCCTTCCTCGGCCGTGTCCTATACCAATTAATACCGTTCCAGCTCCGGTTAAAACGGTTCGTAAGTCGGCAAGATCTAAGTTTATATCTTGGGCAGACGAAATCAAATCTGTTATCCCTTTAACCGCCTGATAAAGTATATAATCTGCTGATTTAAATGCTTCCTGAAAAGATGTATCTTTTTTGGCTACTTGCATTAGGCGATCGTTCGGTATAACAATAAGAGCATCAACGGTATTTCGAAGGGCTTCAATACCAGCTTCAGCCTGAATCTTTCTTTTGTTTCCTTCGAATTGAAAAGGTTTAGTGACAACACCGACGGTTAAAGCTCCAGCCTCTTTGGCAATCTGAGCTATAACCGGACTTGCTCCGGTGCCGGTGCCTCCTCCTAAACAGGCAGTTATAAAAACTAATTCAGAACCATTGATAAGATCAACGATTTTTTCCTTATCTTGGCGGGCAGCTTCCTCTCCAATACGAGGATTCCCACCAGTTCCCAAACCACGAGTGGCACTAATGCCGATTTGTAACTTTTCGTTTGCTAAGGATTTTTTCAAAGATTGAATGTCAGTATTGACAGCAACCAAATCAACACCATCCAAACCCGATTCAGCCATTTGGTTTACAGCGTTATTTCCTCCCCCTCCTACCCCAATAACCTTGATAATTGCTAGCCGTTCCATGGCTTCATCTTTTTTTGGCTTTGAAGGTGCTGCTTTTTTTACAGTTTTTGGAGGATGAAGAGTTTTTTCCTCTACGGGTTTCGGTGGTGTTGCACTTTCATCGACATCAATTTTTTTTGTTGTATCACGAATAAGCTCACGTTTGAAGTCTATTCTTTCGGAAAAGCCCCTTTTCAGGCTTTTCTTTTTCAAGTTCAATCACCTCTTTCGCAAGTGAAAGATAATCCTGTGATCCACTGGATTCCGGTTCATACTCGATTACCGGTACACCATGGCTCGAGGCTTCAGCAATAGTAATGTTCTTGTGTACAATAGTTTGAAAGGTTCGATCTCCAAAATATTCTTCAATCTCGTTCATGACTTCCCGGTATAAATTTGTCCGGATGTCGGCTATGGTGATTAGGACGTAGACTTCCGGGTTATGCTTTAAACTTTCCCTCATTATATCTACGGTTTCAACAAATTCTTGTATACCGCGAAGTGCAAAATAATGAGGTTGTATAGTAACAATTACTTCTTGGCATGCTTTCAAAGAATTAATAGTCAATATTCCCAACGAAGGTGGGCAATCAATTAAAATATAATCAAACTGCGGTTTTGCCCGATGTATACCGGAATTTAAAAAATCTTCCCGACCTAATTTATCGATCAAGCGGTATTCTTCGCCAGCTAAATCAATATTTGAAGGAGCTATATAAAGATTTGGAGTTTTGGTCGGGATAATAACATCGTTCAGTTCTAAATGAAAGGGACTCCGGACAGGTTCGAGTACATTCAAAATCGTTTTTTCAAACTCATTAGGTTCAAAACCGAGACCAAGCGTAGAGTGAGCCTGAGGGTCCATGTCGATTATAAGAACCCTTCGGGCATGATAAGCCAACGAAGCACCTAAATTGATACATGTTGTTGTCTTGGCAACCCCACCTTTTTGATTGGCAACCGCAATAACTCTCATAATTCCCCCTTGTCGCAAGAAACAATTATAAAAATTCCCATAATCAACAAACCATGGTAGTTCGATGCGACAGGTTCAAGATTAGTTTATAAATACAAATCAAACCATAAACAAAATAACGGTTAACATAGGAAAATTCCATTTAAACCAATAATGAACCTATTTAATCTCCTCCTTTGTTTAAATTTCTTTTCCCTATGTTAACCGTCAGAAACCAAAGCGTCAAGTATATTTTGCTCTTATCCAATTATTCCTGAACAATAAAAAATGAAAATATTTATTACTTTTCTTGGCTCATTTTTTGAAGAACTTCAGCACTTCTTTGTAAGAGTTGAAGAGCGGGAGGTCCATACTTTACTACAATGGTTGCATAAAGAATATCAGTTACAAGGAGTTGAGCAAATCTTGAAACCGTAGATTCACCAAAGAATCCTGATTCTTCACAAGCAGCTGTAAGAATACAATAATCAGCAAGTTTTGCTAATGGTGAAGACTCATAGCTGGTTATGGTCGCAATGTCTGCTTTGTTTTCTTTGGCTTTTTCGGCTGNNGAATTCGAAACGACTATGATGAAATCTTCGGAACCGGAATGTCCGGCTGCTATCATCATAAGGGGGAGATCGGTATAAATATTGCAGTTCATATTTAAACGGCTGAGACGACCGTAAAGACTCATTCCAGCAATGATGGATTTTCCGCTACAAAAAATATTAACTTTGCGAGATTCAATAGCTTTTATAGCAGTTTTTTCAATGATATTTTTATCGATTTGCTGGAGCGTGCTTTTGGAAACTTCTTCTTGAGCTAAATATATTTTTTGAACAATTGCTTCCATACTGTCTTGAAACCGGATTTCTCCATAGATTAATTCTTTGTCTTCTTCAACTCCCCCCAATTCGTGAGCCAATTGAATTTTTAAGGCTTGAAAATTCTTCATATTTATCTTTTGAGAGAATCGGGTAAGAGTTGATTCACTGACTCCACTTTGCTTGGCAACTTCATTAATCGTCATGTGGGTAAAGTCTTCAAAATGGGTGAATAGATAATCTGCAACTTTTTTCAAAGATGGAGTGAACGAAGAATAATTACTTTTAATTTTAATTATCAGGGGTGGTTTGTTTTGAGCCAATTCAGTTTACCTCATTCCTTTAAGATTTACTAAACAGATTAGAATAAATATTTTCATCTGTCAATATGATTTTATGTATTTATATCAGAAAAATGATTTTAAAGATATGTAATATTTAATAGATAATAGTGAAAATTAGCAAAATTGCTTTATACCCAGATAAAAACATAGATTAATTTGCAGCCGAGTTACAATACTGTGCAATTGTACCAGATTATAAAATTAAAAACCTGCTGAAAAAAGATAAAGATAATAATAAATTCGAATATTTTTAATGGTATAGAAATATATCGATAGGAAGAAAAGACTGAAGTAAATGATTTAAAACCAAACTATTTTAAAAAACACTGATAATCATCAGCATAAGGATCACGATAAAGAGAATAGCAAAGGGCTCGACAACCATGACAATCTTCAATGAAACAGGAATGGCATTTCCCCTTAAGATGAGCATGATTGGTTACAGTTTGCAAAAGCTTAGATTTTTCGAGAACCGACCATATTCCTTCTTGAAGGACATTTCCCAAAGGAAAGATAAAACGTCGACAAGGATAAAGCATTCCGTCCGGCATTATGCAAAGCGCTTCGTTGAGATTACAAGCTGCCCCTAAGATATCAAGCCCCGGATAAAATTGGATCCAAAAAGCTTTATAGGGAAGAAGGTCTTCAGAAGCAACATCAAGGTCAAAGTATTGAATCAGTTTCTTTAAAAGGTTTTCCCAGTCATATTTGTCTAAAACTAAATTTTTTAAACCTCTTCCCTGCCCTTCAGGAATGAATCTTTCCAATATTAATCCGTCAAGGTTGAGCTCTTCGCCTAAGGATAGCATTAATTCTAATTCGGGAAAATTCATCTTTTGGAGTGTAAACATAACAACAGCCTTAAAACGACGGTGAAATTGAATAAGCTTTATTTTCTGCAGGATGGAATCATAAGTGCCTTTCCCCCGGAAAAGATCATTGCTTTGGGAAGTAGCACCTTCCAGTGAGAGTTTAATAGTGCTTAATTTTGAAAATTTCTCAAGTTCACTAAGGTAATCTTCGTTTAATAGCAACCCATTCGTAATTATCATGAGTTCTTGAACAACCGGACTTTGATTTAGAAAGTGGAGCAGTGAAACAAGAACCGACTTATCCAACAAGGGCTCTCCGCCGGTTATATTAATACAGGTTGTATAATTTCGAGATTTTAATTCATTGATAATTTTTTCGGCTACTGAAAGCAAAAAATCCAGACTTGCTCCTTGAGAATATTCCGATTGATAACAATGATAGCAACGAAGATTACAGCGATCGGTAATATGCCATTGAAAATTGAAGGTTCGATCTGTAGTTTCTACCGTATTTTTCAGCTCGCTTTCAACCTTTTACTGATCCACCCGCCAGCCCTTGGACCAGTTCTTTTTCAATAATCATAAATAAAATAATGACCGGAATTAAGGCTAAAAATGCTGCTGCCATAAGATATTGCCATTGAACGGTCCAGCGACCAATGAAATTATATAGACCAAGGGTTAACGGTCTTTTTTCCATCGAAGTTATAAAGGTGAGAGCGAACATAAACTCATTCCAGGCCGATATAAAAGTATAAATGATAGTTGTAACTAATCCCGGCATGGCAATTGGAATAAGAATCCGAGTTATGGTTTGGAGGCGAGAACACCCATCGATGAGCGCTGCTTCTTCAATGGCTTTGGGGATACCCCGAAAATATCCACTTAATAACCAAATTGCAAAAGCTAAGGTAAATACTCCGTTGGTGAGAACTAAGGAAAGCAGATTATCCAAAAGTCCAAGTCGTGCAACAATTTTAAAAAGCGAGATAACTACAATAATAGGAGAGAACATTTGAACCACTAAAAAAAGATACATCATAAAGTTTTTTCCTATAAATCTCAATCGAGCAATGGCATAAGCAGCTGGAACGCATAAAAGCATATTGAATACAGTTGTTCCAATGGCGATAATAAAACTGTTTTTAAAATAAGCAACCAATGGGTATTTCGACCAAATATCACTAAAATTAGTAAAGGTCAAATTTTTTGGAATCCAGTGAGGAGGGTTAGAATAAACTTCTTCAAGGGGTTTGAGCATAGTTGAAACCATAACAAAAAAAGGAAAGAGCAAAACTAAAAGAACAAATATTATAGCCGGATAAACAAGATAGTGGGTGGTTTTTCTATTCATTAT
>DPKX01000147.1 GCA_003542295.1 Candidatus Atribacter hydrocarboniphilus | reverse complement strand
AAAAAGTACAGGAAGAAGAGGATGGAAGTATTACTATTTTAAAAATGTACTTCCAAGACCTTAAAGACAACTCAACCTCTTTGATTGAGATGGAAAGCGTTGAAAAAGGAATCGATCTTCCGAGTAACTTTTTCAGCGTTCGGACCATTCAAAAACCAGAAATTTGAGGGCTGAATGATGAAAGGTATTCTATTCTCTATATCAATTATGATCATTATTCTGGCTTTTACCCCTTTTTCGTTTGCTGCTGATATTTATGGCGAAGTGAGTGCCTATGCAAACTACGGTTTTGATACCGAAGGCTTTGGATATGGGACAACATTGCAGCTCAAATATAATCCATCCTTATCCGATGATTATTATCTCATGGCTGATGTATCTTTAAAGTACCAATCAGAAAACAACCATTCTCCAATACGATTAAATGAATTGTATATTCAGGGTTTTTCTACGCCTTCTGAAGATATCGATTATAAAGTTGGATATATGCATCTTACCTGGGGAGCGAGTGATGCCTTTAGTCCGATTGATAATATTAATCCCCGACCTTTTTCTCAATCGATCAGCCAAGATGCCCTTGATGAAAAAATCCCTGTTCTTGCTCTCAATGTCGAGTGGTATATGAATCCAACCTGGTCATTGGAATTTGTTTATCAACCTGAATTTCAATCCAATTATCGACCGGATCAAATCGATAATTTGTTTTTAGGGTATCAATTTGCAACAATGCTGGATTTAAATCCTCAAGTTATGCAAATTGATACCGTTCAGTACTTTCCTGAGGTTGGTTTCCTCAATCCTGTTTGGGGCGTGCGCGCCCGAGGAAATGTGGGAAGTGTAGATACGGCTTTTAGCTTTCTCAAAGGATACTATCTCAATGCTTACCCTTATCGTACAGACATTACAGTCAACCCAGATGGGTCGAGTTTGGTGCAAACCGAGATGGGATATCCGGAAAGAAATGTCTTAGGTGCCGAGTTTCAAGGGGAAATTCCTGGAATCGCCGGAGTCACTTTCCGTGCTGACTTTGCCCTTTTTATTCCTGAGAAATGGACCAATCAAATTACAACACATAACGCAGATGGAACAACCAACTTTACCCCGGTAAACGTTTTCGATGAAATGTATTGGAAAGCCAGCATTGGGGCTGATTACACAGCCAGTGACAATACCTATTATAACCTTATCTACATGTTGGGAAATCCCTACGAAGAAGGAAAAGATATTTCATCCTATCTTTTTTTTCGATTGGAAAAACCAAGCCCGGACAGCAAATGGAAACCATTTTTAAACTCCATTTTAAACCTCAATGATGGAAGCATGATTAATATTATTGGAACTGATTATAATCCAAAAGAAAATTGGACCGTTACCTTATCCTATTCGATTTCGAGCGGAGCTCCACCTTCATTACTGGCCATGGCTGGTGATACATTGTCTTTGAGTGTTAAACATGTGTTTTAGGAATTTTATAAAAAACAAGCCCCTACAATATTGGAATTAATATGTAGGGGCTTGTTTTATCATGCCCGTGGATTTTCAGTATAGACTTACATGTTGCCTAGCAGTATCGGATAACAATGAAAATATATATATATGTTGATCAGTTTCCCCCTTTACAAAAGGGTTAGGGGGGTTGAATTTTTTTATAATGTTCCGTCATTGCGAGAAACGAAGTGACGTGGCAATCTCATACCTAAAAACAGAGAGAGTTGTGAGTAATGAATCGTGAGCTGTGAGCTAAATAAATAATTTAGAATTGGTGAACTTTGGTAGCGAGAAACCTATGAAAAAAACCTCTCCCTTTGGTCAAGGGGAGAAAAAATTTAAAAAGATGAGATCCTCACCCCCTCGGAAAGCGAGGGCTCAGGATGACAGATAAAAAACGCATCCCCCCAATCCCCCTCAATGGGGGAATTCATTTAATAGTATTTTGAAGACAGCACGATTTGTTCTATCCATTCGAATGATAGCCAAAAAAATAAAAAAGCTATATTTAAGGTGATATTTTTGATCGACAAAAAACAAAAAATTTTAGAAGCAGCAAAAAGAATTTTTGCTGAAAAGAGTTATTTTGAAGCAACCTTGGAAGAAATATCGAATAGTTCAGGGGTTAACAAATCAACCATCTATTATTATTTCAGTAGCAAATTGGATTTAATGGTAGGTCTTATCGAACAGCTAGTTCTTCAAGCAATGGAAAAAGTGAAGGACATTACTCCCATAGAAAACCAAAAAGAAAGAGTAGCTGCCATAATTGAAAATTTGTTTAATTTTACTATGGAAGAGCGCGAATTAATGACGGTATTTCAACGGGCAGGATATGATTTTCTCCATCATCACAATACTCTGGAAAGATTTAAAAAGGTTATGGATAAATTCCAAGTGTTTCGTGATAATTATGGCGATACCATCGGCAACATCGTTACTATCAATGGTCACATTATTTCCGGAAAAGATTTCATGAGAGTTTTGACATCAAGTATTTGGGGATATTGTATGGATGAAAGCAAAGAAGGTAAAATTATTACCAAAGATAAAAAAGAGATGTTTAAAGAGATATTTACAGCTTTTCTTAGAGAATGATTGGAATCTATTTAAAAATAGCTTCTATTTGCTGCAAGGATATATTTATTCGGAAAAGCAAGTAACTTGTCTTAAGCCATGGATCTTCCCCCAACAGGAGTAAAGAATTTTTCCATTTTTAAATCATGGAGAGGTTTTACCTAAAACCTAAATGTATTAAAAAGTTTTATTGAGGTGTAAAATGAAAATTGTCGATTTGAGACGAGACACAATAACCCTCCCAACGACTGCTATGGTCGATGCAGCTTTTAAAGCCACCTTGGGTGATTCGGTATATGGTGAAGACCCCAACCAAGTCCAGTTAGAAAAACTTGCGGCTGAAATCCTTGGAAAAGAAGCTTCGATTTTTGTCCCAAGTGGAACTATGGGAAACTTGGTTGCTCTTCTTTCCCATACCAACCGAGGCGATGAATTGATTTGTGAAGAAAATGCTCACATTCGACTATCTGAAACCGGTGGCGGAGCCATGGTAGGGGGATTAATGTTTCGGGGCATTGAAGATCATTCTGGTGTTCCCGATGTTTCAGCTATAGCATCTGCAATTCGAGCTGATGATATTCATTACCCACCTACCAGCCTTATTTGTACTGAAATTACTCATTATCGATACGGAGGAATTATTCCACCATTAGAAAAAATTGCAGCCATATATACTTTTGCCCAAAAGAAGGGGATACCTGTTCATTGCGATGGAGCTCGAATTTTCAATGCAGCAGTTGCTTTAAACAAAGAAGTCTGTGACTTAACCTGTTATTCCGATTCGGTTATGGTTTCCTTGTCAAAAGGTCTTGGTTCTCCGGTCGGATCGATTCTTGCTGGTAGGTGCAATTTTATTGAGAAGGCCAAAAGATATAGAAAAATGCTGGGAGGTGGCATGCGTCAAACTGGATGGCTAACAGCCTGCGGCATAATAGCTCTACAAAAAGAGAACATTCAACTTTTGAAAGAAGACCATCAAAATGCGAATTATTTAGCTCAGGGAATATCACATCTACCAGGAATTAAAATCGATTTTAATCAGATACAGACAAATTTTATTTTAGCAGATATTTCCGGAACTAATATTTCAGGAAAACTATTTCTTGAAAAACTGAAAGAGAAAGGAGTTTTGGTAACTTTAGCAAAACCAAAGTTAATACGGATGGTCACATCCCGTGTTGTTAACAAACAAAATATTGATTATGCTATTGAAATTATAGGTAAAATTCTGTAATGCAGCATTTAGTTATGAGGTTAATTTAAAATTACTAACATCCTGACCTACAACCTTGACGGAAATAGGCATTATCCCTTTTAAAAAATTTTTAAATAAGAGATAATCAATAATAAAAAAACAAAATTATTAAACTATTTTAGTTACTTTCCCAAATTGACTCTTTATGTTATATTGCCAAAAAGAAATACAAATGTACTTTAAAAACCATTACTTTTGAGGTGGAGAATACAAATGCCTGAAATAATATCTATGGGAGAAGCATTAGTAGAGATTATGAGGGAAAAAATTGGAGCCGGTTTAGACAAACCCGAAGTATTCATTGGTCCCTATCCCAGTGGTGCTCCAGCAATATTCGCTGATTGCGCAGCCCGACTGGGTGGGAAAGTGGGCTTTATTGGGACAATCGGCAATGATGATTTTGGCAAAGTCATTCAAGACCGTCTTCGTTTTGATGGTGTTGACCTAACCTATTTTCAAAGCAAGCCTGAGGCGACAACCGGAGTTGCATTTGTTGCTTATTTTTCTGATGGATCGAGAAAATTCTTATATCATATCCGTAATGCCGCAAGCGGTGTTATTGATAAAAGCCGGATCGTCAGCTCATATTTTAAAGGGGCCCGTTTTCTTCACATTAATGGCTCAGCGGTTTCAATTAACCAGGATTGGAAAGAAACCATTTACTTGGCTATTGAAACCGCTAAAAAAAATGGAGTAAAAATCAGTTTTGATCCCAATATCCGACCGGAAATTTTGGGAGTTGAAAAGGTGAGAGCGCTTTGCCAACCAATTATTGAAAATGCTTCAATTGTTTTCCCCTCAGGAGAAGAAGCAACCATGCTCACCGGTAAAAAGAATCCCGAAGAAGCTGTTTTTGAACTTTTAGAAAAAGGTACTGATATTGTTATTCTTAAAAAGGGATCATTAGGACGTACGGTTTATTCACGAGGAACAAAATATGATGTTCCCGCCTTTGAAGTAGAAGAAATTGACCCGACAGGAGCAGGAGATTGTTTTGACGCCGGTTTTTTAGTCAGCCTTATCCAAAAACGTTCTTTAAAGGAAAGTGCCCGTTATGCAAATGCGGTTGGTGCATTGGCAGTAACCAGGAAAGGTCCAATGGAAGGTGCTCGCTTCCCAGAAGAGGTAGATAAATTAATAACCCTAAGCAAGAAATAATAATTGAATCTTGAGGTTATATAAATTGATTTAGACATGGTGGTGAGATTTTTAAGAATTAATGAAACTTCTTCTTTACAAAATACCTTAATAAAAGGAATA
>DPKX01000017.1 GCA_003542295.1 Candidatus Atribacter hydrocarboniphilus | reverse complement strand
CCAAGAAACCAGATAATTAGATAGATTTCGATAGGAATCTCCCAGAGACGACACCAAAGGTTCCCGAGGACTCTTGGAAGCTACTCGGTTATCGAAAACTTCCAATATTCCATATATCGATGCTGGCTGATTGAAAAACCGGTCGGTAACTTTAATCTCAACCACATTTTTTTGCAGGGGATACCCTTCAGAGGGGAGATTAACTTCTACATCGAGGGAGGTTTCAGTAAACACCATTGCCCACCCCTCGTAAAATTCTGATTTCTTTTCAAGAAAACCTCCTAAGGCGATAAAGGTCATTGGAGAGTCGACTGTCAATTGAATTTCTTGACCTTTATCGAGCTGACTGGCTATTTTAATTTCCTGGGTTTGGAAATTACCTTTTTTATCGGGTGAAAGAATAAATAACCGGGGCTGGTTGATTTTTTGCTTAATGGATAGAATTAAATTTCGGGTTTGGTCGGATATTACTGTTGCCAGCCCTACTGGATCCTCGGGTTTTTGATCATCTTTAATGATATAAAGACCTCGTCCATAGACTGGCACTGATCCTTCGTAGGGAGCGAGAGTAGCGCTGAAATAATTGGTAAAACCTGAGGAAACCGGTATCGTCTGCCGTTCGATGTGACCAGAACGACCGAAAAGATATCGAACATTTCCTTTTTCAGTGATGACTTCGATTTCAAAGGGACCAGAATGACCACCCACGTCGAGAACAGTTTCCAGAAGACCATTTTTTATATAAATATCCACTGGAGGGCCGGCTTCAATACCGTCACACCCTGGGAGATAACACCGGCTTCTAACCGTCGCCTGGCCATCGAATGGTTGGTTGAAAATTCGAACTTCATTTTTTACATTCAATCCATTCCCCCACCTCAATCCGGCACCAGCAGCATTACCCAAAAACCAAGCACCCCAAACTTCATTTAGTTCTTCTGGACTGGTCACTTCTTTGAAGTCATAAGCAAAAGAAACCGCCCCCAGAGCGCCCTCCACCACTGCAAAGGTAGTATAGGCATCCAGGGTGCCATCAACTGAATGAACCTCTACTCGGTACTCTCCAGCTTCCAGCTTTTTTTCCTCCCCACTGAGAATTTTTTCGACCAGAATGCCGGCTTCGTTCAATGAAAAAAGGCCAAGAACATGGGGAGTCGAATCCTTTTTTTGTAAGCTAATATTAACTTCAGAAGAAGGACGAATGGGACAAACAACCTTAAGAAAAACTTCTTCATTAGGCCAATATAGGGGCTGATCGGTGGTTACCGATATGAATTTCAAAGCCAACGAAGAAACTATATTTTCTTTCAAAGAGATGATTTCGTGGATTTCCTGATTTATGTTAAATAAAGCCGTCTCCTGCTGTGAATCCGGCTTGGCTAAGGCTAATTGGCAAGTAAATAGATATCCGATAAAAAGAATAACAATCATTAACAGCTTCAGGTTCATAAGAAAATCCTCCTCCTTAAAAATTAGGTTAAATCAGAAATAAAAAATTATATAGGATGAGCAAAAACGAGAGACGGTATTTATTTAGCCGACTTGATATGATTGTATATCATCGGATTACCTAAGTAGTTTCATCCAGCGGGGTCCAGGTTTTGATTCTTGAATCAGCAAAAGTCTGTGGAATCGGGTAAGTGCGGAATTTAAAAAATCTTTATCCACTTCCCCGTCTCATCCCATTACGGAAGAACGAAAGTTGTTGTCAGCTTCTTCCAAAACAGAAAAGGCTAGATTAAAAAATAGTAAGTCGCTGATATTTAATTTATTTAGAAATCAATTAAAATACCAGAGATGAATCTATTCGAATGAAATTGATTTAAAAAACCGCAGGGAGGAAGTGTTTATTTTCGAAAAAGTCAATATTATGAACGATAGCAATTATCAAACTAACCGTTTGGTCTGTTATACCATTGGCCATTCGACACATGAAATCGCTTTCCTGATCAAGCTTCTTCAAAAGCATGACATCAATTGGGTGGTGGATGTGAGAAGTATCCCTTATAGCAGACGGAATCCTCAATACAATCGCGAAAACCTTATCCCGTCTCTGAAAAAGGAAGGAATTTTCTATCTTCATTTAGGGACAGAATTAAGTGTTAACAGGAACGATCCTTCATTATTCACCCACGGTCGAATTGATTTTGACAAATTGATCACAACTCATTACTTTATAAACGGCATCAACACGGTTATTGGCCATATTAAAAAAGGATTGAATATATCCCTGCTCTGTGCTGAAAAAGATCCCTATCGTTGCCATCGCTTTGTGCTGGTTGCTTATGAGCTGACCCAACGGGGAATCGAGGTGAGACATATCCGCGAGGATGGAAGACTTGAGTCCCAGCATCAACTTGAAGAAAAATTGTTGCAGGAATTTGAACCAGGATATGACCAAGGAGATTTATTTCATCCGCCCAAAACCCGCACTCTGGCTTTACTTGACGCTTACCGTAAAAGAATCATCCAGATGCTTCAGGGGTAGCAAAAATACCATGATTCGTAGCTTTGTTTTAAATAGTAAGCAATTACAGTTTGTAGGTTCTGTTGGTCAATTTTATGCTTCATTTTAGAACTTGAATCATAGCTTTAGATTGGAAAATAATTGCCCTCTTTCGGTCGGAAAATTGAATAGATCATTCCGAATAAATTGAAAGCTCACCTCAATGTCTCAAACAAATAATCAGCTATATTGCTTCATTTCTTGAAACCATGGATCTTCTTTATTCATCTTACGAATGACGCGAGCAGGAACCCCTGAAAAATAAACTTCTACTCCTCCTTTCGCAGGATGAGCAGGCCAGATAAGAACTTGATCTGAGAGATTATGAGGGATAATTGACACCGGCTTTCTAGAACCGAAGTCTAAATCATAAATATGAAACTTTGAAAAATTATTCATATAAAACACCGTCGGTTTCTTTGAATACATTTCAGTGAAATCAAAAGGCAATACTGGTAATTTGAGTTTCATTGCCTGGATACCCAAGGATACGATTTTCCTCAGTTCTTCCAATGATGTTTCTCGAAGTGGTTGAAGTGTTTGATGAATAATACCCGCTATTTCTTCAAGACTTGCTCCTGCTGAAAAATTTGGCGTTGCAACAATAGATGATGCATTCCCGACAAAAGTTGAAGGGATTTCAGCCAGACGATTGCGTAAATTCACCACTGTTACCTGAACACAGGTGGTTTTTTCGCTATGTTTAAATAGTTTCATGAGCATTTTGGAAATAAAGGCAGAAAGGGCAACATGTGTACTGCAGGGAAAACCGACGTTAGTTGATATTCGCTGTTTTAGTTGGTTTAATCCATCAGCAGAAAAATAAAAGGCATCAGTTCTCTCTTTTATGATACCGAACATAAAAGTGGGAAGAATTTTAAGGAAAGCTAATTTTGAGATTTTTTTCCAACCACGATTGAAAGCTGCTTGTTGTATCTGATCCTTAGAAAGTTCCTCGGGAACAAAAAACAAGGACTGATCCAATATCGGCTTGTCGAAGTTTTCATTTTTACAGACTTGTCCCCAGTTGTATAACATGGTATAAAAACTATCTCCATCCATACAGGCATGAGAGCATTTAATTCCCAAAACCGAGCCGTTTTGTA
>DPKX01000161.1:9012-9411 GCA_003542295.1 Candidatus Atribacter hydrocarboniphilus | reverse complement strand
ATTACCGAAAGATCGTGAGAAATAAAAATGTAGGTTAAATGAAACTCGTCTTTTAAATCTATCATTAAATTCAATATTTGAGAACGGATGGAGACATCAAGAGCAGAGACCGCTTCATCAGCAATAATCAACTTAGGGTTCATAGCCAGAGCTCGGGCAATACCAATCCGCTGTCTTTGCCCTCCCGAAAATTCATGAGGGAATCGGTTTACACCATCGCTTTGAAGACCAACTTTTTTGAGAAGATTCATAACCATGGCCGATCGCTCCTGGGATTTTCCAATCTTATGGATGTTCATACCTTCTTCGATTATGGATCCTACAGTCATTCTTGGATTTAAGGAACTAAAAGGATCCTGAAATATCATCTGGAGGTTTTTTCGATATTGAATGAATTTT
>DPKX01000161.1:0-8947 GCA_003542295.1 Candidatus Atribacter hydrocarboniphilus | reverse complement strand
TTCCACAACCGGATTCTCCAACAATACCGAGAGTTTCACCAGCATAGACTTCAAAACTAATATCATCAACTGCTTTTACCCACCCAATGGTTGAACGGAAGACGCCAGCTTTAACTGGAAAATATTTTTTTAAATTTTTTATTTTTAAAAGAGATACATTATTCATAGATTTTGCACTCTTCAATTGAGTGTTGGTTTATTTTTTTCCAGTGATGACAATAAACAAAATGATTTAAATCTACATTGCTTTTATTCGGTTGATTCACACATTGCTCATTTTCAAAGGAACAGCGGTTTCGGAACCGACATCCTTCGGGAAATTGTGAAGGATCGGGGACCATGCCTGGTATTGAATCGAGTTTTTCCTGCTCGATATCCAACCGAGGTATAGAACGGAGCAAACCAATGGTATAAGGATGGCAAGGATTTTTAAAAATATCATGACGGTTTCCCTCTTCGACTATTTTTCCAGCATACATTACAACAATTCGTTTCGCCATAGTAGCGACAATTCCTAAATCATGGGTGATGAGAATAACTGCCATTTTAAGCTGTCTTTGAAGGCTGATCATTAATTCAATAATTTGTGCCTGGATGGTTACATCCAAAGATGTGGTTGGTTCATCGGCAATTAGAAGCTGAGGATGGCAAGAGAGTGCCATGGCAATCATGCCTCTTTGTTTCATTCCTCCTGATAATTCATGAGGATATTCGTTTAATCGTTTTTCTGGATCGGGAATTCCTACCAGTTTAAACATTTCAACCGCCCGTTTTCGGGCTTCATGATGGTTGACTTTTTGATGAAGAGAAATTGCCTCAATAATTTGGTCACCGATGGTATAAACCGGATTGAGTGCCGATGAAGGTTCTTGAAAAATCATTGAAATGTCTTTTCCACGGATACTTTGCATCTGTTTTTCAGATAATGATAATAAATCGGAATTATTAAAATTTATTTTTCCACCAACGATTTTTCCATTACTATCAATCAATCGCATGAGAGCTAAAGAAGTAACACTTTTTCCACATCCCGATTCACCAACCAAGGCAATGGTTTCACCTTGGTAAACTTGGAAACTGATGTCGTCCACAGCTTTGAGTTCCTGGCCATAATCGTTATAAAAATATACTTTTAGGTTTTCTATGCTCAAGATTGTGTTATTCGTATTCATAATTGACTCCTTACACCCTTAACCGAGGATCAAATACATCTCGAAGGGCATCCCCGACTAAGTTCCAAGATAGAACAAAGAGAACCATCGCTGCACCAGGGAAGACAGTAGCATACCAATAACGAAGAGCTTCACCCTGTCCTCCTAACATCCAGTTTCGAGAATAATTAAGCAGTGCTCCCCAATCAGAATACCCTTGTGGAGCTCCAACACCAAGAAAGCTCAAAGCAGCGGCGGTAATTACCAAAGAACCCATCCGCATTGAGGCTTGTATTAATACTGGAAAAATCGTATTGGGAAGAATGTGGCGGATGATGATCAAATAATTTTTTACTCCAAGGGCTTTGGCTGCCATGACATATTGTTCTTCTTTCACTTGAAGAATGTTACCTCGGATTAAACGAGCAGGATACATCCAACCGAAAATCGTCATGGCAATCATAACTTTATTCAATCCACTTCCTAATATAGCAGCTAATACCAAAGCTGCAACTAAAAAAGGAATAGCCATAAAGATATCGGTGATTCGCATGAGGATTTCATCGAAAAGTTTACCGTAATACCCGGCTATTGATCCGATAAACAGACCAATGAGCGTTGAAACTACGGTGACTATTATTCCCACACGAAAAGCGGTTCGAGTACCCCAGATTACTCCATAAAAAATATCCCTTTTCCCTGCTACCCCAAAAGGATGTTCCGGTGAAGGAGGTTGAGGACTTGAAGTCCAAGTGACAATGGGCATCATATAGGGATCTCTCCCCTCTTTAGGGGGAGCTATAAAAGGAGCAAAGATGGCTATTACAATAAATATCCCTAAGAGGACAAAGCCAATAATTGCTGAAGCGTTTAGAAGTAGTTTCTTTATAATCCGATGGGTTTCCGACTTCATTTTTCTAGTTCAACCTAACCCTGGGATCAATATAAGCATATGAGATATCAACCAGAAGATTCCCGATAATCAATATAAGCCCAAAAAAGAGGACACCACCCATAATCGAGGCATAATCTAATTGTTGAGCTGCTAAGGCTAAAAAGCTTCCTAAACCGGTCCGATTAAATATTGCTTCGACAATTACCGTTCCTGCCATCAATCCGACAATAGTTTGGCCACTCACGGTAGCAACTGGTATCATGGCGTTTCTTTTAGCATGTTTATTAATAACAATTCTTTCGTTTAAACCTTTGGCACGAGCAGTGCGGACATAGTCACGTTGGAGAACATCAAGCATGGAGGATCGGGTTATACGAAGAATGTAAGCCAATTGAACATAGGTTAAAGTGAGAACAGGACCGACGAGATGCCGTAAGGCATTAACAAAAACATCTAATCTTCCATTGAGAAGCGCATCGATAGTTGTCATACCGGTAAAAGATTTATAACCTGAAGATTTAACAATGCTTTCTGCCCAAAGACTTAAGTTCCCTGGGGGAAAAAGTCCTAAAGTACTATAAAAAATCATGAGAATGAATAGGCCAAATACAAAATCAGGAAAGGACCACCCTACCACGGCAAAAATCCGCAGTGAATGATCCAAGGTACGGTTGTGGTGGAGTGCTGACAGGACTCCCATCCAGGTTCCGATCAAGATAATGGGGATGGCGGAGAATAACGTCAGTTCTAAGGTATAGGGAAAACGCTGGAGTAAAGCCTGTAAAACAGGTGCTTTACCAACATAAGACCATCCTAAGTTTCCTTGAAGCAGATTTTTAAACCATCTTCCATATTGAACAGGCATCGGATCATCGAGGCCGTACATAGAAATGAGCTGATCGACATTTTCACTTTTTAAGCGGTCAGGGCTGCTGATGAAGGTGGCAAGTCGCTGATAGGGACTCAGCATACCAATCATAGAGAAAACGATGAGAGAAATACCAAAAAGAGTAATAGGTATAAATAGAACTCTTCGTATAATATAAAATATCAAAACCATCAATCCTTCCACTCCGGAGGGAAAATAGAATTCCCTCCGGAGAACGATCATTATTCTTCAATCATTTATTCGGCTTTATAAACCCCATTATAATTAGCTTCGCCCGATTGTATTGGATTGAATTCCCATCCTTGGACCCAGGTTCTCATTGGGAAAAGCGCTATCTCTTGATAGAAGGTAAGACCTAACACATTTTCATAAGCGATTTTCTGAATTTCTTCATACATATTTTGCCGCTTCGCTGCATCGGTTTCAGAGATGGCCGCTTCAATGATCGGATTTAAATTTTCTTGAGCAAAATTAATATAGGCTTCACCCTGGGGGCCACCATAAACTCCATTACTGTGGAAATAAGTGAAAATGAAGTTATGGGGATCGGGATAATCGGCAATCCAGCCAATGACAAATGCTGGTAATTTGCCGCTTTTATAAGCATCCAAGTAATTTGGCCACTGAACTCCCTGTACATCAATTTTAAACTTGGGGTTGAGGGATTCAATATTTTCCTTAAACATTTCACAAGCGGTTTGTCGAGCATCGTTCCCAGTGTTGTAAAGCAAGGTCAGCTTAAAACCATTTTCCCAGACTTTACCATCCCAAGCTTTTTTGAATTCCTCTTCGGCTTTCGCCAGGTCGAACTCAAACATGGGAAGATCGGGATTGTATCCGAGCATGCCAGAAGGAATAACTGATGGAGGTCTCTCTCCATATCCCAACAAAACTTCCTGGATCATGGTGTCATAATCGAAAGCGTAGCTAAAAGCACGGCGGCAATGGATATCACTAAAGAAATCAGCCGGGATACCATTCCCATCAAGGGCTCCACTTCCTAAGAAATCACTGGTTTTATCTACAGTCCAGTTAAAATGGAAAGCGGTTATGGTGATTCTCTTACCACTTTCGATTTTAAGATCTTTTAAGTCTTTAACCTGATCGAGATACTGAGCTGGCATATAAATCTGGTCGGCATCTCCGGCTTCCAACATTGCCCGACGTGTGCCCCACTCGTCAATTCCCCAATCAATAATCTGGGCAATTTTGGCCTTTTCTCCCCAATATCCATCAAAACGGTCCAGGGTAACCTTCTGTTGGGTTCGATCCCACTCGGTAAATTTGAAAGGTCCAGTACCATTGGCTTTGTCATAAAGAGGTGAAGATTCTTTTTTAACATTATAGTATTTCCACCATCCATCAGCATTCCCATCCCAGCAACCCCATTCAACGCAGGTTTCTTTGTCGAGGATGTTGCTCCAGTAAGCATGTTTCGGAAGAATGTAAAGAAAAGGTGCAAAGGGACGTACCAGACGGAACACTACTGAACCATCCTGAACTTCAATAACCGGATCGATAACTTGCTGATAAAATTCTATCAATTTGGCGGCATCGTCGGGGTTAATTAAGTTTCCATTTTCATCAACCATCTCAGTGAGAGGTGTTCCGACTTTATCGGCAACTAGATCATCAAGGGTCTGGAAATCAAACAATGCTTCAATAATCATCCATTGTGGTCCATTGGCCGGATCAAAAAGTATATTGCGTTCAAAGCTATATTCAACATCTTCTGGAGTAAGTTCGTTCCCGTTGTGAAACTTGACGCCCTCTCGAATCGGGAATACATAAGTTGTGCCATTATCCTTTATAAGACCATTTTCAGCAGTTGGAACTTCGGTTGCCAGAACTGGAACAAATTTTTGTATATTGGCTCCATCGTAAGCAATGAGGTTTTCATAGACATAGGTTAATATCTCACCACTGGCACTATCATAGGCATATCCGGGATCGAGGGTATCAGGTTCACCAATATGGAGATACACATAAGTATCGGGATTTTTTATTTCGGCAAAGGCAGCCGAAGTTCCCAATACAAAAACCAATAACAATGTCAAAACCAAAATCTTTTTCAATTTTTATGCCTCCTTATAATGAAATTTTTACTAGCCTTGGATTATTCGTTATTCCTGGAATTCTTCCCCTTTTGGCAATCCTTTGGCCAGCTACTTCTTTGATATCCATAGTCATATCAATCGGAGAATGCCCACTGATATAACTCCCTACACCAAAAATATCAGCATGATCGTGAAACAGACGTATTTTTTCAGGAGTGATACCACCAGAAACCACTATTTTTATGTTAGGATATCCTGCTTGATTTAATCTTTCACGAACTTCCTTTACCAGGGATAGGGTAACCCCCCCTCTCTCCTCGGGGGTATCGAGACGAATTCCTTCCAGTTTTTGATCCATGATTTGAGTTAAACGAAGTGATTCTTCGGCTTCGTCCTTGAAGGTATCGACTAAAATGATACGAGGAAATTCGCTCGGTATGCATTCATCGAAGGCTTTAGCTGACAACACCGTATCCCCACAAATAAGAATTGCAGCATGAGGAATGGTCCCCCCTGGAATTTTTCCAGCTAACTTCGCTCCCAGGATGCAGGCGGCACTATCAGCACCTCCTATCAGAGCTGACCTTTCCATAACTGGTGCTACCGAGGGATGAACATGTCGAGCTCCAAAACAGAGAACCATCTTTTTCCCGGCTGCTTCTTTACATTCCTGGGCTGCGGTTGCCCATCCAGTACTATGGGCAAGTATTCCCAGTAAAGGAGTTTCGAAAACGCCAAATTCTGAATAGGGACCTTTTATTCTTAAAACCACCTCCCTTGAATCAAAGGGATCACCTTCCTGTAAGCTCCATATTTCTACTTGGCTATGTGACAAAAGAGAAAGAACTTCGGGCAATCCACAAAAAATCCCCGGATGCCGGGCAAAAATTTCTGCGACGACCGGGGTTTGATCGAGTTGAAGATGGCGAAGAATTTGTTGAGCACTGACAAAATAAATGTCAGTCGTATATCCCTGCATTATCTCATCATGGGTTGCAGATAGAAATAGCCGTTTTGAATCAGGATGATAATGAATCACTTCCTGGAGATCATTAACCCATTGTTTTTGTGACACCTTGTCTTCCACCTCTTCTCAGGTCAGAAGAAAGGCAAAAATTAATGATACTACCATGAAAGCCACGGCAAAAAAAATGGTTAACTTTCCTAAAACCGGCAGGTTTTTAAACTTACTACTCCGATCGGCACGGGTCATTCCTCCAAAAATACCCCCTCCCATGCCGGCTTTACGAGGTTGAAAAATAACCACCAAAATTAAACCAACCGAAATAAAAATCTGAATAATCATCCAAGCTTGCATATCGACTCTCCTCTATTGGGAAGCCCTTAAGCTTTCTAATATAATTTTATTGAACTTGGCTGGATCTAAGCTAGCTCCGCCCACCAATGACCCATCAATATCCGGGTCTTTCATAAAATCAAAGACGTTATCTGGTGTTACACTTCCACCGTATAAAATACGAATCTGTTCAGCGGTTTTTTCACCAAATTTTTTGGATAATTGTTGTCGAACGTAAGAAATAACTTGATGAGCATCCTGGGGTGTGGCAGCTTTTCCAGTTCCAATAGCCCAGACTGGTTCATAAGCAATCACCAACGATAAAGCTTCTTCTTTGGTAAGGTTGACTATTCCATGTGATAGATGGTCAAAAACAATTGCTTCGGTCTGACCTGCTTCTCTTTCCTCTAAGGTTTCCCCAACACAAAGGATGGGGTTAAGCCCAAAGTGAACTGCTGCTTTGACTTTTTTACCGATATCTTCAGAAGTTTCTCCAAAGATATGACGCCGCTCCGAATGGCCACAAATGACATACTGACAGTGTACCGCCAGAAGCATAGGGACAGAAACCTCTCCAGTGAAAGCCCCTTTAGTTTCCCAGTGACAGTTTTGAGCTGCTAACTTTACACCGGTGTGAGCTAATTTTTGGGAAAGAGGATAAAGAGCAACAAATGGTGGACAGAGAATAACTTCAATATCAGATGTATTTGGAGATAAACCGCGAAGAGCCTCGGCAAATTCCGAGGCTTCTTCGACAGTTTTATTCATTTTCCAATTACCAGCTGCGATAGGAATTCGTGACATATCAGGCTCCTTTTATTGCATAACCCAATTGGCTAAATCAACCGTTCGGCAGGAATAGCCCCATTCATTATCATACCATGCTAAGACTTTAACGAGATTACCAACCACCATGGTTGAGAGCGCATCGACGGTAGCCGAATTGGCACAATGGAGGTAATCGATTGAAACCAATGGCAGTTCAGAATACCCCATATATCCCTTGAGATCACCATTTTCCGAGGCTTTCTTGAGGGCGGCATTTACTTCTTCAGCGGTTGTCGATTTTTCTACGATTGCAGCCAAATCAACGACTGATACATCAGGACTAGGAATGCGGATGGCAAATCCATTCAATTTTCCTTTTAACTCTGGGATTACTTCACCCAAAGCCTTAGCAGCTCCGGTGGTAGTTGGGATCATTGACATCCCTGCTGCCCGGGCTCGGCGCAGATCTTTGTGAGGGAAGTCAAGAATGACTTGATCATTGGTATAGGCATGGATAGTGGTCATTAATCCACTTACGATCGAGAAGTTATCATGAAGCACTTTAGCGACGGGAGCCAGGCAGTTTGTTGTGCATGATGCATTAGAAATGATATGGTGTTTATCTTTATTGTAACTGTGATGGTTTACTCCCATTACGATAGTGGCATCGGGTTCCTTGGCAGGTGCAGAAATGATAACTTTTTTTGCTCCCGCATTGATGTGATTGGAAGCGCCAGCTCGATCGGTGAACTTTCCAGTCGATTCTATGACCAGCTCAACACCTAAGTCTTTCCAAGGAAGCTGAGAGGGATCTCTTTGGGCAAATACTTTGATGGGTTTTCCATCAACTACGATGGTATCGTCAGTAGCTGATACTTCGTTAGGTATCTGACCATGAACTGAATCATATTTTAAAAGATGTGCTAAAACTTTGGTGTTGGTCAGGTCGTTCACTGCAACAACATCAAACCCGCCCAGTTCAAGCATCCTTCTGAATACTAAACGTCCAATCCTACCAAATCCATTAATTCCAACCTTCACTTCGAATACCTCCCTTATATGAAAATAGATAATCATTATCACTAATTAGGTTTCTATTATACAACATCGAAAATTCTCGTCAAATACTATCCATTGGAACTCAGCATTAATTGCCAAATACCAAAAACTGCTTTCTTTCCCGTATTGCCGATTCACCCGGGAAGAAAATAACCGATGGATATCAGCAGAAAAAATGAAGAAAGGCGTGCATAAAGCACGCCTTTTGAGATCAAATTATTGCTATTTCAGTATCCGATTTGAAAAGATGCATTTTTGAAGTATCAACAGCAATCTTGAGGTCATCGCCAACACCAGTTCGAGTTTGCATATCCAGAACTGCCACCAAAGTATGGGGTCCAGTGGTGAGGTAAATGATTTGTTCTGAACCTAGGGGTTCAACAACGTCAACGGTAGTGTTAATGGTCGATCCAGTCGTTGCCGACTCTTTGCTCACTTCACTATCAAAAAGATCTTGGGGTCGAATCCCAAGGGTTAATTCCTGGTTAACGTGGGGAAGCAGATTTTCTTTAAATTCAGCAGGAATGGTGAGCTTAAAGGATTGACCGTCAAGATAGAGATCGTCCCCTTCTTTTTTCAACACAACATCGATGAAGTTCATTGACGGAGTTCCAATAAAACCGGCGACGAACTTATTGACTGGCTTGTTGTATAATTCAAGAGGGCTTCCTACTTGTTGGACTAACCCATCACGCATGACGACGATCCGATCACCCATGGTCATAGCTTCAGTTTGGTCGTGAGTTACATAGATCATAGTGGTTTTTAACCGATCGTGTAATTTTGAGAGCTCGGCTCTCATTTGAACTCTTAATTTGGCATCCAGGTTGG
>DPKX01000285.1 GCA_003542295.1 Candidatus Atribacter hydrocarboniphilus | reverse complement strand
GCTCCCACCGGAACAATTAGTCTTATTGCTGGATGTTCCAGTGGTATAGAACCGTATTTTGCCCTTATATATAGACGTTTTGTTTTAGAAAATACCGAGCTCATTGAAATTAATCCCTTACTGGAAAAACAACTAAAAGTTTTAAAAATAGAAGAGAAAATTCGAAAATCGATCTGGGAAAAAGGTTCTCTAAAAGATATTGACGGAATACCTGAATATCTTCATTCGCTTTTTCTTACTGCTCTTGAAATTCCTCCAACTTTTCAAGTTCAAATCCAGGCAGTATTTCAAAAACATGTCGATAATGCGGTGTCTAAAACGATTAACCTTCCAACCGATGCTACTCCTGAAGATGTTGGTCAAGCTTATTTTCTGGCTCATCAGCTCGGTTGCAAAGGTATAACTGTCTATCGTTATCAAAGCCGAGAAAGTCAAGTTTTATATTTAGGAACCGGAGAAAAAGAATGTGAAAACTGTTAAAAAATAAAGAATGTTAATATTTATTAGGTTGTCTCATCTTTACGATTAAAAATCGTAATTCCAATCAGAAGGCTTCCCAGAAAGTAAAATCCAACAATAATAAAGGAAAAAAATAAAGAATTCCTATCGATAGACTTATTCATTAAGTTTTGCCAGGAAAGTAAATGATGAGTTATAAGATAAGGCGAAACCGACTTAAAAACTTCAAGGTTTTGTACGACTGTTGAAGCAGCAGTAAAAATTAGGGTGAAAATTGGGCTTGCTAAAGAATGACTCATAAAGGAAGAAAGGCACAAAGCAATGGACGCATAGGTGAGAATATAGAAAGAAACGGTCAGCCCAGCTAAGGTAAGTCTTAATAAAGCTTCTTGGGCACTCAGGGTAAAAAAGCCGGAGCTCATATTGTTTAATTCAGCTGGCAGAATCACCGAACCACCTCCAAAAAGAATATAACCTAATAAACTGGTAATCAATAAGGTGGAAAAAACAATAAAGAGCGAGTAGAGGATAATTAAACTTAATTTTCCCATATAAATGCGAATACGAGAAACTGGCCGGGTTAAAATCATACGGAGTGTTCCCTTAATCCGTTCACCGGCAATGCTTTCACCAGCAATTAAAACCGCAACAACCGGTCCAACCACTGCTAATGGATAGAGCGTTAAGCCTGGAATGTAAAGACCACTTAATCGAAAACCAAGTTGTTTCAGGGGGAGAAGAGAAGGGTTATACCAAACGTTTATGCCAATGAGTATTCCTAATCCCCATAAGACGATTAAGCCTCCATAAGTTCGATAATTTGCCTTGATTTTTTTAATTTCAGAACCAAGAATATTCATTGGCCATCTCCTTCGATAGCTGCTAAAAAGGCTTCTTCCAAACTAAGTTGGTGACGGAATATTTCATAAATTAATATGTTTCTTTTGGTGAGTTCTTGAATTATTTCAGGTATTTGATTCCCATCAAAATGTGCCAGAATATATTTTTCCTGAGTTCGGTAAGGGATATTTTTTTCTTTTAAAAAACTGAGTAATGCTTCAACCGGACTTGCCTGGATGCTAAAAAATGAGTCAAATAAAAAGTCTTTCACTTTAACGGTTTTAATTATTTTCCCTTTATTAATGATTGAAATACGATTGCAAATTTTCTGGACTTCACTGAGGAGATGGGAAGAAAAGAATACCGTTAATCCATGAACTTGGTTGAGCTGGAGTATCAAATTACGAATGCTTTTCACACCCTGAGGATCGAGTCCAGAAGTCGGTTCGTCTAAAACAATGATCTTTGGTCGGGGAAGTAATGCTTGAGCAATTGATAATCTTCTCTTTTGGCCATTGGAATAGAATCCTACTGGTTTGTTGATAATGGTATCTATTCCAACCATAGAGGAAACCGATTCAATTTCTGAATTGCTTACCCGAAAGTTGGAAAGTGAAGCGAGTAAATATAAATTCTCTCGACCACTTAAGTTATCATAAAACGATGGGATATCGATAACTCCACCCATCAACTGTTTGGCTTGGTTTAATTGAGATGGGCACAGATAATTAAAAACGTGAAAAGTACCTCGAGAGGGGCGCACCAAACCGAATAAGATACGAATAGTGGTAGTTTTCCCAGAGCCGTTATTTCCCAGAAAACCAAAGACATCGCCTGGATTGACTTCAAGAATAATATCCTTGAGGACTGTATTTTCGCCATAGCTTTTGGTAATATGATTAAACTTAAGAGCTGGATATCCGAACGGAATTCACTCCTTTCTAACCACAGAATATTATATTCAAAAAAGGGGTTGAGAAGAAGGGTGTATTTGACATGGGAGAGATATAAAAATTTTATTGTTGACATGGATGGGGTTATTTATCGAGGGAAACATCCTCTTCCAGGAAGCGATGATTTTTTTCGTTTTCTTCGGGAACGGAAATCAAAAATTGCCTTCTTTTCAAATAACTCTACCATAACCAAAGGTCAATATGTCGATAAACTAAAAAAAATGAATATATATGCTGCCGAGGATGAGATTATCAGCTCCAGCTCGATTACTGCTTATTATGTTGCGAGAGAAAATCCTCAATCCCGAGTGTATTGTATTGGCGAGGCAGGAATCCGTGATGAATTACAGAAAAACGGTATAAAAATGATTGATGATTCCTCCCGTGAGAAGGTTGATCTGGTTATAGTGGGAATGGATCGGCAATTTAACTATGAGAAACTGACCAAAGCGATGAGATATGTTTTAAATGGTGCCCAACTGTATGGGACCAATCCTGATTTGACCTATCCAATGGAAGATGGATTAATTCCCGGTTGCGGAGCAATTTTAGCCAGTATTGAAGCCTGTACAGGTACCAAAGCCAAAGTATTTGGGAAACCACAGTCGGAGTCAATCCAATTCCTGCTGGAAATGACCGGTTTTTCGGTTGGAGATACGATTTTAATTGGTGACCGCTTAGATACTGATATTGTTTTAGCCAAGCAACAGAATATTTTTTCAATATTGGTCTTAACCGGAGTTCACCAGGGAGAAGATGTGAAAAAAACTGGCATTGTTCCTGATATGATTGTTGAAAACCTCATCGAATTAAAAAAAATCATGCTCATGAAAGGTGAAGCCTGAAGAGTTGTTTGAAACTGAAATGGGGGTAGTTTGATATGACTAAGGTTAAAATTTACGATACAACTTTACGAGATGGTTCTCAAATGGAGGGAATTAATTTCTCGGTTCAGGATAAAATCCAGATTGCCCAAAAGCTCGATGAATTTGGCATCCACTATATCGAAGGTGGTTGGCCAGGATCAAATCCGAAAGATATCGCTTTTTTTGAAAAAGCTCAAAAAATTTCCTTCCACAATGCAAAAATTTGTGCCTTTGGAAGCACCAGAAAAGCAGAAACCAAACCAGATCAAGACAAAAATCTCCGTCTTCTTCTTGAAGCCGGTTCACCGGTTATAACCATATTCGGAAAATCCTGGACCCTCCATGTCAAGCGAGCCTTACGAACCACGCTGGATGAAAATCTGAAGATGATTGATGATTCCATCAGCTTCTTAAAGTCAGCGGGGAAAACGGTTTTTTTTGATGCTGAACATTTTTTTGATGGATTCAAGCAGGATGAGGAATATGCGTTAAAAACCATAGAAGTCGCCTATAATGCCGGAGCCGATGCAATTATTCTTTGTGATACCAATGGTGGGGCACTTCCCCATGAAATTGCCTCAATTTTTTCGAAGGTTAAATCTCAGCTTACGGAATCTTTTGAAATTGGGATGCATGCTCATAACGATGGCGGAGTTGCTGTAGCCAACAGCTTAGTTGCAATAAGCTGTGGAGCAAACCATATTCAGGGAACTTTTAATGGGTATGGAGAACGTTGTGGGAACGCCAATCTTTGCAGCATTATTCCCAATTTGGTTTTAAAAATGGGGATTTCTTGTTTATCTGAAGAACAATTAAAAAAGTTGGTTGATGTTTCGCGCTTCATTGACGAAACCGCGAATATGCGACCTAACCGTTATCAACCCTTTGTCGGGAAGAGTGCCTTTACTCATAAAGGAGGCATTCACGCCAGTGCGATCATGAGAGATCCGTTAACCTATGAGCACATCATTCCTGATGTGGTGGGGAATCAAAGACGAATTTTAGTTTCTGAGCAAGCTGGCAAGAGCAACATCCTTTATCGAGCTCATCAGGTCGGAGTTGATTTGCAACCCGATGATTCTCGCGTGACTTCCTTAATAGAGAAGATAAAAGAGTCGGAGTCTTATGGATATCAGTTTGAAGGAGCCGATGCTTCTTTTGAGATGATGCTCCGTGAAGCTTTGGGTGAGACTATGAGTTTTTTTACCTTACAAGGATTTCGGGTAATCGTAGAAAAAAGAGGAGACGAAGGGGTGATTACCGAGGCAACCATTAAGCTAAATGTTGAAAACCAAATGGTTCATACTGCTGCAGAAGGCGATGGTCCGGTTCATGCCTTGGATAATGCTCTTCGGAAAGCACTTGAGAATTTATATCCTCAGTTAAAAAGAATCCGTTTAAGCGATTACAAGGTTCGGGTCTTAAATGAAAAAGACGGAACTGCGGCTAAAATTCGGGTTTTAATACAGACAACCGATGGTAGCCATACTTGGGGAACGGTTGGTGTTTCAACCGACATAATAGAAGCGAGCTGGGAGGCTTTGGAAGATAGCGTAAAATATGGACTATGGCAAAAAACCAGAGAAGAAAAATAAAATCGAAAATAATTTATAAAGGATTTACTAAAATTAATGACATTCATTTTGACTGGAATATCAAACCGGATGGTTTTTTTAATGGTTTTCCGGTACCTCCTTTTGTAAGTTGGAAAATTAATATAGATCGGATTAGCAGCTTTAATCGAAATATCTTCCAGTCAAACCAACAAATTGTATGGATTGGAAAAGACGATGTTATCCAATTCTTAGAATGTTTATATACTGAATCTGAATCAGTTCAAAGTAATCAAAGCTATCTTTTCTGTTCGTCATCTCATCCTGAATATCTTCATAAATTAAGCCATTCTGTTGATCTTTTAGATACGATATTTGTTGTTTTGGGGCGTACCTTAGATGAACTTGACCTTGTTAAATTGGTTATGATGTTAAATGAAGGAAAAAGAGTTTTTGTTGGCCCGGAAGTTGGGGTAATGTCTGAGTTTGCACGCTTACTTTTATTCCCTTTCTATCCGGTTGAAACTGAAAATTGTCGTTTTTGGCATCATTCTGAGCTATTATATCTTCCTCTTCATTCCATGAATCTTCCAATCAAAGATATGATTGAAGGGTGCGAAGAGGGTTTTTCATCTTGTAGAGATGAAGCCATGTCCACAGCACAAATAATCCATCAGATTCAATTAAAAGGAATTCAGAGGCTTTATTTTGTTGTCAACTCCTATCCGGTTTATTCTCTTTTAAAAGCCCTAGAACCTTTGTTAGAAGAAAGCTTGAATGGCGAGAATCAATGCTTTAAAATTAAAGTTGTTACTCTTGAATCACTAAAGAGTAATTATTTAGAGTACGTTTTATCCTGTGATGATCGAGATGTGTTTTTTATTCTAAACCACAGTACACCAAGCCAACACTTGCAAGCTCCTATCAATTTTCCTCAAAAGGTAAAAGAGGATTCTTATTTAGGAAAAGAACTGCAATTTTTAGATAAACAATCCTTTTCCGACTATGATTCGGCAACTCTTGAAGCTCTTCAGTATCAAATTAAAAAAAATGAATCATCATTTATTTATTTGCAGTATCCTAAAAATGATTTATACACTTTAGGTTTATTAGTAGCTTATTTCTATTATTTTGCTTGTTATAGCTCTTGGTTGAGAGGATATGATGTTTTAAACGACCCGCCCTTTGCTGAATTCGACCGGCTTATTTGGAAATTTATAAAAAAACAGTAATTCGTGAAGGCAAAAAAAACCAGTTTATTTTCTTTAGGAGAGATCTATCCCATGTATCAAATTATTGGCGATTTACACATTCACTCTATAGCGAGTGGACATGCTTTTAGTACCGTTCGGGAAATAGCCCTGGTTGCGCAACAAAAAAACTTACAATATATTGGTTTGGCTGAGCATGGACCAAGTATGCCCGGTGGCCCTGAACCAATCTATTTCGAAGCTCGAGGCCATTTCCCTAAAAAAATTGATAATATCGAAGTTTTCTTTGGAGCTGAAATTGATATTTTGGACGAAAATTCAACATTAGATTTAGACGGGCCAAGTTTAAAAAAAATTGATTATGGAATTATTTCTTTTCATCCTCAAGTATATCGAGGAGAAATACGTTCCGACTATACCTCAATTTTACTAAAAGCTTTGGAAAATCCCTATATCAATATTATCGCTCATTTGGGGAATCCCCGTTATCCGGTGGATTATCCATTGGTAGTGAAGAAGGCGATTGAATACAATAAAGTGATTGAAATTAATAATAGTTCCTTTCGCGTTAGCCGCAAGGGGAGCTTGGAAAACTGTAAAATGATTGCGCAAGAGATCAAAAAACAGGGCGGCTATATAGTAGTAACCAGTGATGCTCATTATTGTGATGAAGTTGGTGATTATCAGTTGTCCTTAGATTTATTGGGAAGTGTCGACTTCCCCAAGGAGTATATTATCAATGCTTCTCCGGCAATGTTTCAATCTTTTATGAATTCATTTCTTAAGATAAGGGGTAGAGTGCGATGAAAGCGACTTTAATTGATGGAAAAAAGGTTTCACAAGAAATTCGGGAAGAATTAAAACCACGTGTCCAGAATTTGATTCAACAAGACTTGAAACCAGGTTTGGCGGTTATTTTAGTTGGAGACGATCCCGCCAGCCAAGTGTATGTTAGAAACAAAGAAAAAGCCTGTGAAAAGTTGGGAGTTTATTCCTTGAAACACCAGCTCCCTTCAACCATTAGTCAAAATGACCTCCTTCATCTCATTGACGAATTAAATAATGATCCAGCTATCCATGGTATTCTCGTCCAGTTGCCACTTCCCAAACATTTGGATGAAAAAAAGATTCTCTATCACATTAATCCACTCAAAGATGTTGATGGTTTTCATCCTTACAATTTAGGTCGTCTTATGATTGGTGATCCTATTTTTTTACCTTGTACTCCCTGGGGTGTTCAGGAGTTGTTGTCTCGATACCAAATTGATATTTCGAGGAAACACGTAGTAATTGTTGGAAGAAGTAATATTGTTGGGAAACCGTTATCTATGATGCTGGTACAAAAAGCCAAGGCAGCCAACGCTACCGTAACCATTTGTCATACTGGAACTGAAAATCTTGCCCAACATACTCAAATGGCTGATATTTTAATTGCAGCTGCTGGTTCTCCAAAAATGATCACTGGAGAATTAATCCAAGAGGGAGCCGTGGTCGTTGACGTAGGAATCAATAAGGTGGAAGATCAATTAGTTGGCGATGTTGATTTTGAAAGCGTTGCGGATAGAGCTTCTTTTATTACCCCAGTTCCAGGTGGAGTTGGACCAATGACAATTGCCATGTTGATGGCCAATACGGTTAAATCGGCAGAAAGAACCTTGCAAAGGTAGTTTTATTCAAAAAAGCGAATATATTGTTGAAAATATGTATAAAGTTTAACTATAGGTAGGATTAGGTTCGGGTTCAAAAGAGAAAAAATCTTTGATGATAATTTAATGTTTTAAATATTATAAATGGGAGTGAGTCAAAAAAGTGACAAGAATAATCGTCCTTTCTGATACTCATATTCCACAAAGAGCAAAAGATATTCCGCAGCGATTGTGGGAAGAGATAAAAAAAGCTGATTTAGTCCTTCATGCTGGGGACATGGTTAAACCTTTGGTTCTTGAAAAAATTGCTCAATTCACTCCAATTCGGGCAGTACGGGGAAATATGGATTCGGATGAATTGCAAACCGCTCTTCCCGATCAAGACATGGTTGAAGTTGATGGGGTTAAAATTGGGCTCGCTCATGGCCGAGGTGCCCCAAACCAAGTCAAGTCTTATGTTCGTTCACTTTTTGAGGGATATGACTTACAGGTTTTAGTTTTTGGTCATTCCCATCAACCCGAATTAACCAATGAAAATGGAATCTGGTATTTGAATCCAGGAAGTCCAACTGATAAAATTTTTACTCCCTACCTTTCCTATGCTCGGATGGAAGTCGATAAGGGATGTATTAATGAAATAAAAATCGTATCCTTAATTTGAGGTGAAATGATGGCAGAAAAAATGTATTTAAACATCATCTGGCATATGCATCAACCCTATTACTACGATTTGAACCAGGATATTTTTACCCTTCCATGGGTGAGGACTCATGCGACCAAAGATTATCTTTTTATGGCAAAATTAGCCGATAGGTTTCCTCAGGTGCACATGACTTTTAACTTTACTCCATCTCTTATAAGCCAAATAAATCTCTATTTACAGGGAAAAACTGATTTAGTATGGAAACACTTTGAGAAAGAAGCCAAAGAACTCAGTAAAAAAGAAAAAGACTTCATTTTAGCTAATTTCTTCTTAGCCCCTTCAAAAACCCAAACCAGTCATTTCCCTTTCTATGAAACCTTAAAAGAGAAAGCCAAACACAATATTCATCATTTCTCAGCGCAGGATTGGCTCGATCTCCAGATTCTCTATCAACTTCTTTGGTTTGATCCGATAACCATCAAGGAGAATCCCGGTTTGAGCGAACTCATAAAACGGGGGAAAGAATTTGCCGAAAAGGATAAGGTTATCATTAAGCAAGTTACTCAACAAATTATTGCTGAAATTATACCCATGTATAAAAAATTAAATGATAAAGGACAGATTGAAATTTCTACGTCACCTTTATACCACCCGATTATTCCGCTATTGATCGACAATTGGATTGCTAGTAAATCATTGCCCGGAACTCAACTTCCCAAGTATCGTTTTCAATATTTGGATGATGCCCAGGCACAAATTCAAAAAGCCAAAGATTATGTGGAAAGAATTTGGGGTAAAGAAATTCATGGGATTTGGCCTTCGGAGGGCTCAGTAAGCGCCGCAGCGGTGAGTTGTTTCGCTCAAAATGGTTTTTCCTGGACAGCGACCGATGAAGAAGTATTATTTAAAACCTTAAGGTTGCCTATAGAGAGGGATCAAAATGGTCTTTTAAATCAGGGTGAAAAACTCTATCAACCTTGGTATTTCCACACTGATAAAAATAATATAGCTATCTTTTTCCGTGACCGCCATCTTTCCGATTTGATTGGTTTTGCCTATCAACATCTTGTTTTTAATGAAGCAGTGGGGGATATGATTTCCAATTTAGAAAGAATTGCGGATCGACTTCCTGACAGTTTTAATCCAGTTATATCTATCATTCTTGATGGGGAAAACGCCTGGGAGTATTATAATAATAATGGATTTGAATTTCTCAGTGGCTTATATGAAGCCCTGTCTCAAAATTCCAGGATAATCACAACAACTCCCTCGGAACATTTAGCACGTTCCAGCCAAAAACCCACTCTCAATGCTTTGGCACCTGGTTCCTGGATTTATGGTTCCTTTAATACCTGGATTGGTCATGAGGAAAAAAATTGGGCGTGGGATCAGCTTTTCTTAGTCCGAAAATTGCTGGCTGAAAAAGAAAAAGAGTTGAATGGGGAACGAAAGCAAGAAGTTTATAATATTTTGTATCAAGCAGAAGGAAGCGATTGGTTTTGGTGGTTGGGTCCAGATAATCCCTCAGTACAAAAAGAGGAATTTCGAAAGCAATTTTTATCTCTATTGAAGAAAATATGTGATTTAATTGGCGAGAAATATCCTGGGGAGGGATAGCAGTGTTTAAAAATGAAGTGGTTGCGATGATATTAGCCGGTGGGGAAGGACGTCGGTTGAGTATTCTTTCGGCTAAAAGAGCAAAACCAGCTGTTCCTTTTGGAGGGAAATACCGTATCATCGATTTTTGCTTAAGCAATTGTGTCAATTCGGGTATATATTGTGTAGGTGTTTTAACTCAATATAATCCAAGATCACTTCATGAACATATTCGGATTGGGAAAGATTGGGACCTTGATCGACTCGATGGTGGAGTCTTTTTATTGCAACCCTTTATCAGTGATGCTGATACCGATTGGTATCGGGGAACTGCTGATGCGATATACCAAAGTCTTCGTTTTATTCGAAATCGAGCCCCTGAGCTAGTACTCATTCTTTCTGGCGACCATGTTTATACTATGAATTACCGGCATATGATTGAGTTTCACAAGAAAAAAAAGGCTGATTTGACTTTAGCGGTCATCCAAGTTCCGATTGAGGAAGCCCATCGTTTTGGTATTATTACCGTTGGTACAGAAGGTGAAGTCATTCGTTTTGATGAAAAACCCGAAAATCCCCAAAGTAATTTAGTAAACATGGGAATTTATGTTTTTAATCGAGAGGTTTTAGAAGAAGAAGTGGAAAAGGAAGCTATGCGTGAAGGGACTTCTTTTGATTTTGGACGAGATATCATTCCTCGAATGATTCAAGATAAAAGAGTTTTTACCTATTCCTTTTCGGGTTATTGGAAGGATGTAGGCACGATTGATTCTTATTGGGAAGCCAACATGGAGTTATTGGGAGAAGAAAGTCCTTTGAAATTTAAGGAAATAAATTGGCCTATTTATACTCCGGTCGCTGATCGACCTCCAGTAAAATTTGGGCGTGATGCTCAAGTTGAAAACTGTATTATTGGCGAAGGAGCTATTATTAATGGGGAAGTAAGTCAATCAGTCATTTTTAATGGGGTATATGTAAGCGAAGAAGTAAGGATTGAGGGATCGATTTTAATGAATGATTGCTATATTGAAAAGAACTCCCAATTGGAGAGAGTGATTTTAGATAAAGGAGTTATAATTGGTGAAGGATCTCGGGTTGGAGGGGGTCAAGCATTGAATGGAAACAAAAAGTATCCTGAGGTTTTGTGGAGCGGAATAACCATCATTGGAAAAAATTCTCGAATTCCCTCAGGATGCAAAATAGGAAAAAATTGTATTATTGGTGCGGATGTGGGCGAGAACGATTTCCCATCATTGATTGTTCCTAGTGGCGAGACAATTGAAAAACCATCGATGGAGGTTTAGTTATGAAAAAGATTTCTTTTTTACTGATGGTTTTGTTTTTTTTGGTGTTTGGTGTTCAATCGGCTTTGGCTCAGGGGTATGAATTTCAGGTCAGCTTAAATGAACAAACCTATCTTGATATGTTACCAGTTTCACCATTTATAACCATTCTTCCTGATAGGGGTAACTTAGCAACCTACTTCATTGGTGATCCGATTTCTCTGGCTTATGAAGCATTGAAAACCGGCTATGTGAGCATATTAGATTACACCGAAGATGAAAGGGTGCGGATTTTAAAGAATAATGAACCGGTTTCGCCGGGTACAAAAAAAAGAATTCAAGGTATAGTTACCGAACCAGAAGGGATGGAACGATTTCTCATTCTTCTTTCTCCACGGATTATTCCCGATCGAATCTTAGTCGAGGCTATGAATAATCCGTCCCGAATGAGGGAGATTGTTGGTGAGAATGTTTATCTTAACCGGTGTACTATTCAGATTGTTGAAAAGAGAAAAGAAGAGTCGGGAGCTATTCGTTTTCATCCCGTTCCTGAATCAATTTTAAGTGGAAGAAACTTGAGAATTCGAATGGTCATGACGGATAAAAACAATAACCCTCTGGTAAATCGAAGAGTTCAGTGGTATACCAGCCATGGAAGCTTGGATTCTTATCAGACCTACACCAATACTGCTGGAGAATCAGACATTTGGTTTATGGCTCCATTTGTTTCTGAGGAAACTCAGGTCCAAATACAAGCTACTTATGAAGGCGACACTGCCTATAGCCCTATGGAGGGGACCGTAACCGTTGTTGTTCAACCTGAAAAGAAATCGAGCATCTTGGTTCTATCTCCAAAGGATTTTTTAGTCGTAAGTGGTGAGAACATGAGTTTCCAAGCCCGGTTAACCGATAATGATGGAAATCCTCTACCCGGACAAACCCTAATATGGTCTTCTAATGTTGGCCAATGGGAAAAAAGAATGACAACGACAGGATTTGATGGAACCTCAACTAATCTTTGGGTGGCGCCTTCTTCAGTGGTAAAAACACCGGTGGAATTAAAGGTAAACTTTAGGGGAGCAATAAATTATGCTAAGTCTGAGGATAACTCAATTGGATCGGTTGAAGGGATCGAGATAGTATCTGGACGAGGCACCTATTTTATCGATTTTTCCAGCGGTAAGCCTGAAACGAACTTCGAGGAAAGTATTTATCGTGGAGAAAATATCTCGGGCTTCACTCAAAACTCTGCCGCGGTTCTTGCCATGAGTTCGGGCGAGTATTTGAATGTAAATTTTCAAGTTCCAGAAGGGTGGAGTAATGCAGCTTGCTTTATTTGGGGAAAATCAAGCGGAAGTACAATTATCCATGTGCATCTCAATGAAAATAAAATTTTCTCGGGAAACATTGTTGGCGGTCAGATATCTCCTTTTGAATTCCAATCTTTCCACTTAGATCAATTTTTAATTCCAGGAGAAAATCAATTGCGAATTGAAGTGCAATCTCCAGACGAAAGTGCTTTCTTTGCTATCCAGCGTTTATTGCTGGTTTTTTAGAATTTATGAAGTTGGTATTGAATGAGTATCGATAAAATTTCATTTCCACAAACGTTGCTATAATTATAAGGTTATAGATGAGAGTGTAAAACAGGTAAATGGCATAACTCTTTATTATTCGGGAGTTATAAATTGAGCCTAGGTAATTTTTATTTTTTGTAGAGGCTTGATTTTTAAACCAGCAAGTGGTTTATAGAATAGACTCCCGTGCCACGTGTATGGCACCAGATGAGGATGAAAATATCTATTCAGAAACCAATCTTTCCCCTTTAGAAAAGGCAGTAAGGGGGGGTATGAGTTTGTACTGCTTCGTCATTCAG
>DPKX01000138.1 GCA_003542295.1 Candidatus Atribacter hydrocarboniphilus | reverse complement strand
GGGAAGGGTGCGTATCCCACTAAATCCCCTAAACAGATCATTTTATCCGGTTGGTGATTTTCAATATCTTGCAATACGGCTTGCAGCGCCGGAAGATTTGAATGGATATCAGAGAAAACCGCAATTTTCATAATATCCCCCTAGTTATTAAAAATAGTAGAAATTAAGCAAATTATAAAGAATTCTATCAATTCATCCTTTTGAAGCTTTTGGAAACCAGTGTTGGGTTCGGTTAGCAATATAGACCAAACTGAGCATAATCGGCACTTCTTCAAGAACTCCGACAACAGTTGCCAGAGCAGCACCCGAGCTCAACCCAAAAAGGGATATAGCAACGGCTACGGCCAGTTCAAAAAAGTTGCTGGCTCCTATAAGTCCTGCCGGAGCAGCGACTGTATGTTCCAATTTCCATTTTTTAGCCCATAGATATCCAATAAAGAAAATAACGTAAGTCTGAATAGTCAGAGGAATGGCAATTAACAGAATGTGAAGGGGCTGTTTGAGAATAACTTCACCCTGGTAAGAAAAAAGAAGAATTAAAGTGAGTAAAAGCCCAATGATGGTCCAGGGTTTCAAACTGGGAAGAAAATTGGTTTCAAACCATTCCAGTCCCTTTTTCTCAACGAGTTTTTTACGGGTGATATAGCCTAAAGTAAGCGGTATCACTACAAACAACGCCACCGAAAGAAGGACCGTGTCATAAGGGATCTGAATCCTGGCCACTCCAAGTTGGAAGATGACAATAGGAGCATAAAGGAAAAGAATAACAATGTCATTGATTGCCACCTGGACGAGGGTATATGCCGGATCACCCTTGGTTAGGTAGCTCCAAACAAAGACCATAGCAGTACAAGGAGCTGCCCCAAGAAGAATGGCCCCGGCGACGTATTGACTTCCCAGAACAGGACCAATATAGGGAGAAAAGATAAATTTTAAAAAAAGCCAAGAAAACATAAGCATTGTAAAAGGTTTGATGGCCCAGTTAACAATAAGGGTTATAACCAGCCCTTTGGGTTTTTTTATTGATCTCTTGATACTGGCGAAATCGATTTGTAACATCATTGGATAAATCATCAACCATATGAGTATGGCTACTGGGATCGAGACTCGACTGATTTCGAGTTTGGACATGGCTTTGGGAAAAGCAGGTGCCCACTGTCCAATCATAACCCCCAATAAAATACAGAGAGCAACCCACAGAGTAAGATATTTTTCAAAAATACCTAAAGAACGGTCCTTTTCTTTCATTGATGATTTCCTCCTCTTTTCAACCTGTGATTACCCAAACGATACGTTTAATGAAAACATTTATTGATATTTTTTCCTGATGATTAATTAACTGAGATCAAAAATATCTGTGTCCTTTAGAATCTGCACCTTGCCCACAAGAATCATTTTCTCCCCTGTCAAATTCTCCCCATAACGATCAATGCGTTGACTGATAGCAATATTTTGCATCTTTGGATCACAGACTATCTCAATTAGTATTTTCTCTTCCTTATTGGGAAAATCTGGAGTGACTCGAAAGGAGGCGGTGAAAGATCCATTCTGAACTTCAATGATTTTTTGGAGGTTGAAGGTTGTTTCAGGATTGGTTTTGAGCGAAACAACCAGACGAGTTCCGGAAGGCAAATCGGTAATCCCATTCACTCGGTACCGGTTATCTTTGATAGTAAATTGCGTGATGGTCAGGACTGAATAATCGATCAGCGTGGTTTTTGACGAACTGGAACTCTTTTTGATTCCGGAGGGGGAGTTATTATCAAGAGATGACGGATTTGACGGAATGGTCGGTTGGCTGATATCGGGAATAGAATTATCAACCGGTGGAGTCTGACCGCAACTACAAGCTTTGTCTTCTGCACAGCTCCAGGTGCTGAATATTAAAATACCAACAAAAAGAATAAGAAACATCAAGACCATTTTTTTCATTCTTAATCTCTCCTTTATTTATTCGGGTGCAGTATAGATAAGTTGCACTCCCTTTAATGACATTGGTCAGGGTGGTAAACAGTTCACCCATGGATTATTCGACCCCCAGCTCGGTAAGCTTATTAAGAATCTCTTCTTTCGAAAAAAATCCGGTATGGCGAAAAACTTCTTTGCCTTCTCGGTCGAAAAAAACTTGGGTTGGAATTCCCGAGATTTGGTAGCGAGCGGAAAGGACTTGATAAATCCGGACATCGGTGAAAAGGATGGTGCATTTTCCTTTCAGGCTGGTTTGAAGCTCTTCAAGAATTGGCGCCATCATATCACAGGGAACACAGCCACTGGCACCAAAATCAATCATGACTGGAAGGCTATTTCGACGTGCTTGATCCACCGGATTATCAAAGGCAGTTTCTGATTGCGCTTTCACCCAACCATCGCTTACTTCAATATCTATTTGCTGACTCAGGGTCCCAATATAAGAGTTAATAAACTCTTGCTTCTTTTGATTAAGAAGATATTCAACAACATAATCTTTAACCTCATTAAAAGGCGCATTGGCAAACGATTCAAGATTTTGATTATAGAAAGCTTGGGCTTCTTGATCGGATACGGTAAGATCGGGAGGTATTAAACTTTCCAGGTAGAGCAGGAAGAGGTCATCCTCGTTGGGGTTATTCGATCGGATATTCTGGTTTGACATCCATTTTTTTGCTTCCTGAAGAAGAATAGGATAAAGAGCAGCTTGCTCCAGAACGTAGAAGGCGTTTCTTTTTAACTGTTCCTGGAGTTCAGGTTCTGATTGAGCAATTTTTTCATCAACTTGTTTTTGATTGATGGTGATGTCTCCAGCTTTCAAAAGAATATCCTCAGGGAGGGTTGTTAATCGTGCATATCGGAGGGGACCTGAGCTCAGACCGAGGTAGACCTCTTCGATAGTAGGACCTTTTTCTTCAGAGAAAACCGTCAACGAAAAAATAAAACAGCAGGCTATAACCAATATAAGAATTCCTGGAATCTTGTTCATTTAATCCTCCTTATTTAAACTCATCCCTAATTCTTCAAATTTTTTCAGGATTTGGTCTTTGGGGAAAAAGCCGATGTGACGAAACACTTCTTCTCCTTGAGCATCAAAAATGATTTGAGTTGGGATTGACGAGACAGCAAACTGCTGTGATTGTTTTGGGTCTTTCCAGACATCAATAAAGTCAACCTGAAGCTGCCCGGAATATTCACGGCGGAGCTCTTCGAGAATCGGCTGCATCATTTTGCAGGGGACGCATTGATCGGCACCCAATTCCAAGAAACGCGGCAGATTTACCTCATTCGCTCCTTGATCCTGGGTTAAATCCTCAGTAAGTTCAGTTTCAATGGTTTGCATGGTTTGGGTTTTTTGACCTACGGCTCGATTTTCCTTCAGATAAAAGGTCACGATCACCGCTAAAATAAGAAGAACGACAATGGTCATCTTTCCAAAAAGTGATTTCATAGTTTCCCCTCCTCATCTTTAAACTCAATGGTTGCTGAAGCAGGAAGAGCCAGATGAGTGACAACTTGCATGGCTTTGTAAATACCCGATGGAACAATACAACCACTGCAGCATCCATGAAGGGTTTTTTGTACCGCTTGATGGATCATGCCCTTAAACCCTTGTCCAATCTCGGCATAGACATCTACTTCAGGGATAAACTCATTCAACTTCTGAATCGTTTCACAGGGACTTATAATTTTCAGTTGAACCATTTTCTCATCGCTAGATTGAGCCTCTACCATCGTAATAAACCCACATATTCCAGCGTTGATTTTGACTTGAATTTTTTGCATATTCATCCCTGGTACTGTCTTAACATTGAAAGTGGGGGAAAATGAATTGCTTCGCTAGGGCACTGAGGATAACAGCCGGTACATCCCACAATACATTCATAGGGATGAGCTACGATGGGGCGATTTTCGCCTTGATTCCATTCGTACACTCCATGAGAACAGAATTCATAACAGGTTTGGCATCCGGTACACTGCTCAAAATCTACTGAGGGATACCAGGGAATTTCTTCTCGTTTTGTTTTGAACTGCATAACAATCTCCCTCGCCCTATTGTAATTGAAACCACTCTTTAAATTGAGCTTCGGTTGGTATTTTCCCCTCGCTCTTTTTTACTCCGTCGATGAATACCGCTGGGGGCATAAGGACCTTGGCTTCCAAAAGTTTTTCGAGGTCGTCAATGTATTCAATTTCCGCTTCAAGGTTGTTTTTCTCGATAAAGGATTTAAGATTTTGATAGAGAAGGTTGCATTTTTTGCAACCAGCGCCTAAGACTTGAACTTTCATTGTATTCACTCCTTTTTAAAAGATGAGTTCATAGACTGAACCGGCAAGAGCAGAAAACAGAATGACTAAGATGATATAGGTCATTCCTCGTTTTAAACCCATGATCCGGTTGATGAGGATCATACTGGGGAGGCTTAAAGCCGGACCGGCAAGCAAGAAAGCGATAGCCGAACCGGAGCTCATTCCCATCTCGATAAGACTCCGAACTATAGGAACTTCGGTGAGAGTACTGAAATAGAGAATGCCACTGATGACTGAAGCCAAAATGTTGGATACAAAGCTTTCTGCCCCAAACAGTTTCACGATCACCGAAGTTGGAACAAAAACCTTGAGCGCCGATGCAACAAACACTCCTACAATCAGGATGGGAAAGATGAGTTTAAAGAGACTCCAGGACTCACGGTACCAGTTTATCCGTTGATCTTTTGTAAAGAAGAGATACCCTATCCCGAACGCTGCCACCATTAAAATTCCTTTATATAAGTTGGGCCCCACCACATACATTGCCACTAAAATGAATATAACCAATAAGCCTTTCCAGGGAATACTGGCTTTGGGAGAATTTTCTGTTTCTTCTTGATAAGTCTCTTTTGCTCGGGCTTTTCCAAAGAGGAAATCCATAATCAACCCAACTCCAAAAGCTAAAATCACCGCTGAAAGTGACCGAGCCCAACCGATGGTACCCAACATGGCAGCTGAAATAAAGATTGCTGCAGTATTGATGGCTGGTCCGGAATAGAGAAAACTAGTGGCTGGACCGATTCCTGCTCCAATTTTGTACATCGAGGTAAACATCGGGAGGATAGAACAGGAACAGACCGCTAAGATGGTACCGGCAATTGAGGCAACGCTAATG
>DPKX01000046.1:815-12044 GCA_003542295.1 Candidatus Atribacter hydrocarboniphilus | reverse complement strand
GTGAGGATCTCATCTTTTAATTATTTAAAAAATACTAATTGAGATTGCCACGTCGTTCAACTAAAGTACGGTTGAACTCCTCGCAATGACGGATTTAGATAGATATTTTCATTGTTATCTGGTGCTGCATAGCAGCATGAGTGTCTATTCTAAAAAACAATACCTCACACTTCTTTAAATACTGTATAAAAGTAAATTTTAAAGAATGTTTAAAATCTTTCAATGGAAAAGCGAAAATATTATACAAATGAGTGAAGGAGGGTGTCAAGGATTTTCTGAGGGAACAACCTTAATCAATACTTCACCCGGCTTGGCAAGGTTTAATTTTTCCCTGGCTAATTTTTCAATATACCAATCTTGATTTAATTTTTGCTTTTCATCATTTAAAAGTTCGATATCATTATAAAGCCTTTTTTCTTCTTGAGAGAGATAGGTTTCCTCGGCCAGCAAATTATAGTAATCTATCAATTTCCCGGCAAAACCAAAACACCAAGATAAAAGAACTAAAGCAAAAATAATTGAAAAAAGTATCTTCCTGCAATTAAATGCAAGTTTATGGGAAACATCAGGTTCGGTTTTTCCATCATAATAATAGGAAGATACCATCTTCTTAGTCCACCAAAACCTTAATGAATTCTTTACCCTAAGGATTTTACCTTAATTATTCTGAGGCAAAATCCTTAGAGAAGGTCAATTTTATAAGTTAATATCCCTTGACTTTAAAAACATCCCGCCCATTAAATACCGCAGCTTCTTCTAACTCTTCTTCGATTCTAAGCAATTGGTTATACTTAGCAATTCTTTCTGAACGACACAAGGAGCCAGTTTTAATTTGACCGGTGTTACAGGCCACTACTAAATCCGATATGGTGGTGTCCTCGGTTTCACCAGATCGATGGGATACGACTGCAGTATAACCAGCTTTTTTTGCCACTTCAATAGTTTCTAAGGTTTCACTGAGGGTACCAATTTGATTGAGCTTGATGAGTATAGAGTTACAGCATTTTTCTTTAATGCCTTTTATCAAACGTTCTTTATTGGTTACAAAAAGATCATCACCAACTAACTGGATCTTGTCACCCATTGCAAAGGTCATTTTTTTCCAACCTTCCCAATCATCTTCGGCTAATCCATCTTCTATAGATATGATTGGGTATTTTTCCACCAACTCTTGATAAAATTCGATCATCTCATCGATATTCCGACGAGCACCTTCTCTTTCAAAAACATAAATACCGTCTTTGTATAATTCAGATGCCGCCGAATCTAAAGCCAAAAAGACATCTTTGCCTGGTTCATACCCCGCTAATTGGATAGCTTCGATGATAACTTCCAAAGCCTCATCGGAAGAATGAAGGTTTGGAGCAAAACCTCCTTCATCTCCAACACCGATGGAATACCCTCTTCTTTTTAAAACTTTTGCTAAGTGATGAAATACTTCAGTTCCAGCTCGCAAAGCATCCCTAAAAGCTTTTAACCCACAAGGAGCAATCATAAACTCCTGGATATCAACACCACTGTCGGCATGCTTCCCACCATTTAATATATTCATCAAAGGAACTGGTAGCTCGCAAGCATTCGCACCACCAATGTACCGATAAAGTGGAAGACCGGCATATTCAGCTGCAGCTTTCGCAATCGCTAAGGAAACACCAAGGATCGCATTGGCTCCTAATTTTCCTTTATTGTGAGTACCATCCAGATCTATTAAGACTTTATCAATCTTGGCTTGATCAAGAGCATCGAGACCAATAATTTCCGGAGCAATAATTTCGTTCACATTTTCTACTGCTTTGGTTACTCCTTTGCCAAGATATCGGTTTTTATCACCATCACGGAGTTCAACTGCTTCAAAAGTCCCAGTTGATGCTCCCGAAGGAACAGCAGCCCGACCAAAAGCACCCGATGCTAAAGTCACTTCTGCCTCTACTGTAGGATTTCCGCGGGAATCAAGAATTTCTCGAGCATGAACATCAAAAATTGTACTCATGAGTTTATCATCTCCTTTAAAAAGTCAACTTAAGATCAATGAACTTAACCACTGCAATAGTTTCCCTAAAAACTACAGTATGGTTGAAGGAATGCCTCCCACACCTATAGTTGTCTTACTCCGTTTCCAGTTTTTTTTGTTCAATTACTGAAAAAAGGTCATCAGAATATTGATTATTAACCGGTATTTGTAAAACCTTTATCCGAAGCATCATAACCGGAGAAACAATCTTAATTTCATCTCCAATTTTAACCATTGATGATGACTTGGCAAAGTGATTATTTAAATAAACCCGGTTATTTTTGCAAGCAACCTGAGCTTGAGTTCGTCTTTTAATCAACTTGGAAACTTTTAAATATTTATCCAGTCTCATCAGTTTCCCAAGGGAGAATCGATTCTTCTGGTAGCTCTGGAAAACACGAGTATTCCACGCCTTTACCCAAAACCACTAGCTTAACCAATGATAATACTTGTTTGGTCTTTAAAAAATTCTCCAGTTGGAAAAGTACTTGTTCGTTGGGAAAATGATCGGCAACCACCAATACTCTTTTATCCCTTAACTCCCCACAATTGTCCCAATTGACTATTAAATGGTCATTCTGATATCGGATGGAAAGGGTCCTGATTTCTCTTGGAAAAAAATTATTCAATATGCCGCACACAATCGAACCGGCTGAATTTACCGCCAAATAAATATCAGGATTCCACCCCTTTACCAATGGCAATAATACTTTGATTCGATTAAATAGATCTCCAAAATCTATTGGTTGTTTTGGATAAGTTTTATTTCTTGTTTCGCTTTGTTCCATAACTCATCCATCTCCTCTAAAGAGAGGTTTTCAATTTTTTTCCCTTGTTTTTTTATTTCGTTCTCCATATAATGAAAGCGTTGGGCAAAGCGTTGGGAAGCTTTTTGAAGAGCATCCTCCGGTTGAAGGTGAAGATGCCGGGAGAGATTAACTAATGCAAAAACCAAATCCCCCCATTCCTCTTCGATTGATTCTTGATCATGACTTTTCCAGGCTTCTTCAAATTCATTCTGTTCCTCAATTACCTTTCTCCAAACCTCATTGGCATTTGGCCAATCGAATCCTACCCGAGCAACCCGGCTTTGAATGACTTGAGCCCGGAGTAAGGCTGGTAAACTTGGAGGTATGGATGAAAGCATGCTCTCTCTTTCCTTTTCGCCTTCTTTGATGGTTTCCCAATTTAACAAAACTTCATCCACGTTTTGAACCTGAATATCTCCAAATACATGAGGATGCCTCTTCTTCATTTTAAATATGAGCTGTTTTAAAACGTCAACAATATTAAAAGAATCCTGTTCTATTCCAATTTGTGCTTGAAAAACAATATGAAGCAACATGTCTCCTAACTCTTCTCTTAAATCAGCTTCGTTCTTTCGATCAATTGCATCAAAGGCTTCATACATCTCTTCAAGCATAAGTGGCTTTAAACTTTCTCGAGTTTGTTCTCGATCCCAAGGACAACCATTCTCGCTTCGAAGGATCGCAACCAGCTCTATTAACTCTCCAAAATATTTTTTGGCTTCAGTGTCATTCACTTTATCCATTAAAGAAAAATCTCCGTTATTTAAAATAAATACATTCTTATTGAGTTTTTTATTACCCTTTCCCTACCATCGGATCAAACAGGCGTAACAATGAATTTAATTTTTGAAATGGTATCCTTAAAGTTTGCTTACCATGGTAATTTACCAACAAACCTTTTACACCATGGTTCCGGAATTTTTCATTGAGGCTGACCAGTACCTCAATTGGAGCACCGATATAAATCTCCCCATTTCTTTCTTCAATTGTATCAACCTGTGCTATTTTACCATAATAACGCAGGGTTGTAATTTTTAAAAGAGTTTCAACTTCCTTTGGCAAGCGTCCATACCGATCTTCAATCTCTGCCCTTAAATCTTCAATATCATTCAGTTTTTGAGCCTGCAGCAAACGTTGATAATAACTAAAACGCTCATTTTCTTGCTTCATATACCAATTTGGGAAAAAAGCATTTTCCTGCAAAACAATGGTGGTTTGGGGATTCGTTTCAGTATTTTCTCCCTTAAGCCGGGATATTTCTTCCTGTAACATTCGAGTATAAAGGGAAAAACCAATCTCTTGAATAAATCCATGCTGAGCTTGACCCAAAATATTACCTGCTCCTCGAATTTCCATATCACGAAGGGCTAATTTATAGCCGGTCCCCAACCCCTCGAATTCCAACAAAGCATCTAAGCGCTCCTGAGCTTCATGGGTTAATCTTTTTGGATAAAATAAATAGGCATAAGCCTCTCGGTCAAATCGTCCTATACGACCACGCAGTTGATAGAGCTGAGACAACCCAAAGAGAGTTGCCGGATCAACAATCAAAGTATTGGCATTCGGAACATCTAACCCAATCTCGATAATTGTTGTACAGAGTAAAATATCGATTTCAGCATTATAAAACTTCTCCATAACCTTTTCTAAATCAGGTCCGGAGAGTCGTCCATGAGCAATTCCAATTTGACAATCAGGAAAGAGTAGCACCAACTCTTCATAAATTTTCATCAAGCTTTTAATTCTGGGGCTCACATAAAATACTTGACCCTTTCGCTCGAGTTCGTATTGAATTGCTTCCTTGATCATTCTTTGACTTCGAGACGCAACCACCGTATGAACCGGCTTACGGCCTTCAGGAGGTGTTTCGATAACGCTGATATCCCGAATACCGGTAAGGGATAGATATAAGGTCCGAGGAATAGGAGTAGCGGTTAAGGTGAGGACATCAACAGTCGATTTCATTTTTTTAAGCCGCTCTTTGTGCATAACCCCAAATCGCTGTTCTTCATCAATGATGACTAAACCGAGGTCATGAAATTGAATATCTTTTTGAATGAGCCGATGAGTACCGATCAAGATGTCTATTCCATTATTTTTAATTCCTTCAACAATTTGTTTTTGCTCCAGAATTGATTTAAAACGGTTTATGACCGCAATTCGTACCGGAAATCTTTTCAAACGCTCTTTAAAGGTCAGATAATGCTGCTCGGACAAAATGGTTGTTGGTGCCAATAAAGCAACTTGTTTTCCATCCATAACTGCTTTAAAGGCCGCTCGAATAGCAATTTCAGTCTTCCCGTAGCCCACATCGCCACAGATGAGCCGATCCATTGGTCGTGTGGATTCCATATCACGTTCTACATCAATAATTGCCTGTTTTTGGTCGGGAGTTTCAATATAGGGGAAAGATAGCTCAAGTTGCTTGTGCCAGGTAGAATTCAGAGAAAAAGCGTGCCCTTGATCCAGGTTGCGAAGAGCATATATTTCTAATAATTCTTGAGCAGTTTCCTGTATTGATTGAGCAACTCTTTGTTTTGCCTTTCCCCATTCATCTTTACCCAACCGAGATATTTTTGGCTTTACATCACCACTTCCAATATACTTTTGGACTAAGGAAGCACTTTCAACTGGAACATAGAGGATATCACCAGCTGCATATTCAATGACCAGATAAACCCGGTGTACGCCTTCCAAAACCATTTCTTTGATTCCCTTAAAAATTCCGATTCCTTGCTCCTCATGAACAATATAATCACCCGGTTGGAGCGAACTCACCATTTCTTCTTCAATTGGTGATTCTGCTCTTTTTTTACTCGGTTTAGTAAAATCTTTTCCAAAAATTTCCTGAGTTGTGAAAACGGTAAAACCCAAATCGGGAAGCATAAATCCTTCTGCCGGAAAACCTTTTAAAAGAAAAATTTGGCTCGGTTTTTTAATATCTCTGGCATAGGGGATCTTTTCCTCATCCAAGATGGCTGCAAATAATTCGATCTTTTCAGATGGGAAAATTAAATAGGTTTTCCCCCAATTATTTTCCTTCAATTCATCGATCAATTTTGGTATTTCTCCAAAAAAAGAAGGCGGACGAGAAGCTGTAATAACCATCTCCGGTAAGTCTCCCCTCGAAACAATTCCGGTAATCACCTGAGGGATATGTGATAAATGAGTGTTTTCGATGAATACATCATCCCAAAAAATGAGATGAGCTTGTTCCATTATAGGTTTAATCAAGGGTACGGTTTTAAATTCTCCATCACTGGGAATAACTAAGGCGTGTTCCAAATCATGGTCAGTCCTTTGGGTATCGGCTTGAAAATATTTCATTTTTTCTAATAAGTTTCCCCCCCAGTAAGTTCTTATTGGTTCAATGCCATCGGGGGGATAGACATCAACCACTTCGCCACGAATGGCTATATCACCCTTCTCTCTAACAAAATCCTTTCTTTCATATCCCATTCGATAGAATTGATCAATTAATTGATCGCGCTGATATTCTTTTCCCTTTTCCAATAATACTGACAGGCTCATAAAGTTTTCTAACTCAACGACTTCTTGATCGAGTTCATTGACATTTAAGACAATAACTAAATTCTTTTTTTCACGAAGGGTTTTTTGGAGAATAATTCCTGAATATTTCTCCTCAAAGTCAACACCAATAGCCATCATCCCGTCTTGGTTTAAAAAAGAAAGACCTTCAATTTGCCGAAAGACTTTTCTTTTTATTTCTTCACTGGCAGTTATATAAAAAATTGGAGAATAATTAGTTTTGGATAAAAGTCGGGCAATAAAAGGTCGGACCGGTTGAATTGTTGAAAGTGAGCACCGGTTTGAAGATCGGATTTGTTGGGTAATTTTTTGAAGAAAATGGGAAATATTCATGAAAAAAACCGAATGACTAAATAGGTTAACAAGATCGAAAATCCGCTCCCAATTACTATTTGTGGAAAAGTATGCTTTTGAAGAATATAGCGTGCCCATCCAATCGGTATAAGCAAAATATAGGCCCATACAAAAAGGGGGTTCACTAAAAATACCAAAGCGGTAACTGGTCCAGCGACACCGGCCATATGCATGCTAATTTTCCAAAAAAGCGATATAAAAGCTCCAAAAAAAGTAACGGCAATATAAGAAGCCGTAATTGCCAATATTTGATAAGGAGCACCGAGGTACCAAAAAACAATAAAACCGATTAGGTATAACCCTACAATACTTAGGTAAGGGATAAAACGCTCCCGTCGATCGGGAAGATCAGGATCGGATATCATGTTACAATGGGCAAGGATAAAAACTAAAGCTATTGGTGCTAGAGCAATAAATACGATACCCAGCAAAGCATACCAAAATCCCGTAACCGTGGGAACAACAGATAACGAAACGATAAAATAAAGAGCTATTGGTATAAAAGTGGGTTGACAAATAATGGATATTCCTTTGGCTATTTTTTTGGTTTCCACGACGATGTATCTCCTCGGCAGTTATGACGCAGAAATGGAGTTAAACCGGTTCATGGCATATTGAACGCCATGAGTAACAATACAGATTAAGGCTTCGACTGATCGCTTTTCTGAATCAGCGAGAACAGCTGCTTCATCGGCAGGAGGTTTGAGCAATACATACTCAGTAATTTCGTCTTTTTGTATTGGTTTTCCAATGCCTACCCGTAAACGGATAAATTTTTCTAGATTACAGTATTCAGCAATGGAAAGAACGCCTTTATGGCCCGCCGTACCGCCACCGCGACTGATCCGGATTCTTCCTGGAGGTAGATCAAGTTCATCATGAATAATGATCTTATCCTCAAAAGATTTGGCTATAAAACTCAAAAAGGATAAAAGCCCCAAACCACTCAGGTTCATATAAGTAAGGGGCTTTACCAGATAGAGCTCACGGCTGTCAATTTTACCGTGACACCATTGAAAGCGTTTTGATTCATTCCATCTCCATTGACGCTGTTCAGATAAATTATCAACGATTCGAAAACCAACATTATGACGACTGTATTGATATTTTTGACCGGGATTTCCAAGTCCGACAACCAAAAACACTTAGTCTTCCTCTGCTTCTTTCTCCTTCTTCTCACCTTTTTTAACCACTTCTGGTTCGGGTGTTTCACTTTCCTCTTCGGGAACCTCTTCCTCCAAAACTTCAGGAGGAGTGACAACTACAACGACGTCTTCAAGATTTTCAGTAAATATAACCCCTTCAGGAACCTTGACATTCTTAAGGTGAACTGCGTCACCGATTTCCAGGTCGTTGATATCAACTTCAATAAATTCGGGAATGACGTCAGGCAAACATTCAATTTCAACTTCTTGCATAACCTGTTCCAGGGTACCACCTGCTTTAACTCCTGGTGCTTCGCCTCTAAACATAAGCGGTACTCTTAAAGTAATCTTCTGGTCAGCTCGTACCCCATAAAAATCAATATGCAAAACCTGCTCTTTGATGGGATTCCTCTGAATATCCTTGATAATTCCGCGATGGACATCGCCATCAATAGAAATATTCAATAATTGGTGAGTTGCTCCCGGCATCTTTAAGACTCTTTTTAATTCGCTTTCTTGGACTTTCAACATAATGGTATTGCCCTTTTTGCTTTCTTGAGCGTAATAAATCCCGGGCACCCAACCCAATTTTCTCAACTTTTTCATATTTTCCTTTCCAATCGACTCTCTCTTTTCGGTATTAACGGTCAAGATTTCTCTTTGATTCATAGCATTCCCTCCGCTCTCAAGCGTATGATAGTTTAGATTTGACTGTCCGGTTATTTATACTTTAAACCGACGGAGTTTTCTCACAAGAAAAGCTCACTGACGGATAGTTCACTATAAATTCGTTTTATTGCCTCAGCAAAAATTGGTGCCACTGATAGAACTCTCACTTTATCATTGGTTCGGATACTCAACTCTTCTGAATTGGAAGGGATAGTATTGGTTACAACCACTTCTTTCAAACAAGAATTCTTGATACGATCTAAAGCTGGTTCACTAAACACCGGATGGGTGGCACAGGCATACACTTCAACAACGCCCCGTTCTTTTAAGGCTTGCGCTCCTTCAACTAAAGTTCCAGCAGTATCAATAAGGTCGTCAACTAATATCGCTCTTTTCCCCCGAACATTTCCGATTACATCCATGACTTGAACCTCAGCATAGGTCGGTCGGTATTTATCAATGACAGCTAAATCAACACCCAAATGATTAGCAAAATTTCGAGCTCGTGCTGTTCCTCCCACATCGGGGCTTACCACTACAACATCCGATAGGTTTTTCGAAGCAAAGTAGCGAGCCAGGAGTGATTGAGCAACTAAATTGTCGACGGGGATATCAAAAAATCCTTGAATTTGACCAACATGTAAATCCATGGTTAAAACTCGATCAACACCGGCGGTTACCAGTAAATTTGCCACTAATTTCGCAGAGATTGGTTCCCTTCCTTTGGTTTTTCGATCTTGTTTCGCATACCCATAAAATGGTATGACTGCGGTTATTCTTCTGGCTGATGCACGATTCAATGCATCAATCATAATCAGAAGTTCCATAATATGATCATTCACCGGTGGACAAGTAGGTTGAACAACAAAAACATCACCACCTCGAACGCTTTCTTCAATTTGTATTCGAATTTCTCCATTAGGGAAACGACCTACATCAGCCCGACCCAGAGGAAGATCAAGATACCAACAAATTTCTTGTGCCAGGAATGGATTTGCTCTTCCAGTAAAGACCTTCATATGCTGGCTTATTTCACTATAGCAAATCATTTTCCAATCAGCTCCTGTTTTTTTTCTTTTCAACCCATTTGTCAATGTTAACCTGTCTCGCCCGGCCCACACCGAGAGCTCGAGGAGGAACATCACGGGTAATCGTCGAACCGGCGGCGGTATATGCTCCTTCACCGATGGTTATCGGAGCAACTAATGAATTATTGCTCCCGATAAAAACCTGGTCATGAATAATGGTTGGATGTTTTTTATATCCATCGAAATTACAAGTAATTGTTCCCGCTCCGATATTAACCTTTTTTCCTAATTGAGCATCACCTAAGTAACTATGATGTAATGCCTTGGTTCCCTCACCAATTTCAGATTTTTTTACTTCAACGAAATTTCCAATCCGAGCATTTTTCTTTATTATAGAATTCATTCGGATATGGGAAAATGGGCCAATAATCACCTCATCCTCTACAATAGAATCTTCAATAACACTATATTCAATTCGGCAATCCCTGCCAACTTGTGATTGGACTAAATGGGTATAAGGCCCGATCTTCGTGTTTTCTTTAATTTTACTTTGTCCTTCGATAACTGTTCCAGGATACAACCAGACATCCTTTTCACATTTGACATCCCAATCGACATATACCGATTCTGGATCAACAATTTTAACTCCTGATTCAAATAGCTGATTAATTTTTGTTCTACGAAACAATCCTATCACTGTTGCTAGATCATCAGAGGAATTCACGTTAATAAACTGCGTATCCCAGGGAACAGTGTAAACCAAGGTTTTATAATTGAGATTTCTTGCGACTTCAAGAACATCAGTAAGATAATATTCTCCCTGAGCGTTATTCCTTTGAATTGATTGAAGAACTATTCCTATTTCATTTTTTTGAAAGGCATATATTCCCAAATTTATTTCAGGAATTTTTTTCTCTTCAACAGAACAATCTTTTTCTTCAACAATTTTCAGGGGAGTTCCCTGAAAATCTCTTTTAATTCGACCAAAACCATCAGGAATCTCTGATTTGGTGCTTAAAAGCGCCACTGGAGCAAGGTTTTTCTCAAAAAAAGTCATAAATTTATGTATAGTATCAGCTTTCAAAAGTGGCATATCAGCATATATGACTAATATCTTCTGAATCTCAGAATCGAGATGGGGTAATATAGAATTTACGGCATGGGCGGTTCCCAAGGGTTCTTCTTGTATAACTAACTGAATCGCTGGATCAACAACCGATTGGATTTGGTCATAAGAAAAAGGAGAAACGACTGCTAACCGCTTCCCACAAAAATTGGGAATCTCCAGTTGTAAAAGATAGTTAATCAATGGCCTTCCCAAAACCGGTAAGATGACTTTTGGCTGGGAAGATTTCATCCGTTTCCCTTTACCAGCTGCTAAAACACAAATACACCAATCACGATAATCCATAAAAACCTCCTGGACAAACCAACTCAAAAAAATCATTTCACCATACACTTCTGAAAGAATTACATCTCATATGACTGGTCTAAGATATAATTGAGTATATTAAAATGGAACCATTGAAGTGGTCTTGACTACCTAAACCTAAATATTTTATCGTATTCTAATATACTATTATAATTCAGTCCTACAAAAAATAAAACGCGACCGTATCAGCCGCGTTTTATTCTCAACTGGCTGGGGCGGAAGGATTCGAACC